>JAOZQU010000368.1 GCA_029932055.1 Desulfocapsa sp. | reverse complement strand
TTCTGATAAATCCGGCAACCCGACTGAGTAAATTCCTCTGCTTTCTCTTTCATACCTTCCTCCAGCGCCTTTTCCTCACCCACTTCCAATCCTTTGGCATACTCCCGTACTTCACGGGATATCTTCATAGAACAAAACTTTGGACCGCACATGGAACAGAAATGCGCCACCTTGGCATTGGAATGGGGAAGGGTTTTATCATGAAACTCCACTGCCTTTTCCGGATCAAGCGAGAGGTTGAACTGATCCTGCCAGCGAAACTCAAAACGGGCCCTGGAAATAGCATTATCGCGATACTGTGCGCCGGGATGCCCCTTAGCCAAATCTGCTGCATGGGCTGCCAGTTTATAGGTTACCACCCCTTCACGCACATCTTCCCGGTCAGGCAGACCCAGATGTTCTTTGGGGGTCACATAGCAGAGCATGGCCGTGCCGTACCAGCCTATCATGGCTGCTCCGATTGCACTGGTGATGTGATCATAACCGGGTGCGATGTCGGTGACTAATGGGCCAAGAGTATAAAACGGCGCTTCATCGCACGCCTCCAGCTGTTTCTCCATGTTCTCTTTAATCATGTGCATGGGAACATGACCGGGGCCTTCAATAAAGGTCTGCACATCATGCTTCCAGGCGATTTTAGTCAATTCGCCCAATGTCTCAAGTTCTGCAAACTGTGCTTCGTCGTTGGCATCCTGCAGACAACCGGGGCGCAATCCATCACCAAGTGAAAAGCCGACATCATACTGTTTAAGCAGCTCACAGGTTTCTTCAAAATGAGTGTAGAGAAAACTTTCCTCATGATGCGCCAGACACCATTTAGCCATAATGCTTCCGCCTCGACTGACAATTCCGGTGGTACGTTTTGCTGTCATGGGTACATGATGCAGACGAAGTCCTGCATGGATAGTAAAATAGCTCACTCCCTGTTCGCACTGCTCAACGAGCGTATCTTTAAACATCTCCCAGGTCAGTTCTTCTGCCTTGCCATCAACCTTTTCCAAAGCCTGATAAATTGGAACAGTGCCGATGGGTACCGGCGAATTACGCAGAATCCATTCCCGGGTTTCATGAATATTATTTCCAGTGGAGAGATCCATCACCGTATCAGCACCCCAGCGGGTTGCCCAGACCATCTTTTCCACTTCTTCTTCAATGGAGGATGTGATGGATGAGTTACCGATATTGGCATTGATTTTCACCAGAAAGTTGCGACCGATAATCATGGGCTCACTTTCCGGATGATTGATGCTGCAAGGCAGCACTGCTCTTCTTGCTGCAATTTCATCGCGTACAAACTCTGGAGTTATATAGGATTGAGGAGTATTGGCACCAAAGCTCTGTCCCGGATGCTGCTGCAACTCTTCTTCCTGAAGTTCATCGATACGCTGGTTTTCACGGATGGCAACATATTCCATTTCCGGAGTAATAATCCCCTGACGGGCATAGTGAAGCTGGGAGACATTTTTGCCGGGCTTTGCTCTGAGTGGTTTTTTCACTTCCTGGAAACGAAGGTGATCCAGATCGGAATTATACAATCGATCTTTACCGAACTGAGAACTTAGATCTGTAAGCTGCTCCACATCTCCCCGCTCCAAAATCCATTTTGCACGTAAGGCCGGGAGACCTTTTCGGACATCAATTGTAATATCCGGATCAGAGTAAGGGCCGCTGGTATCATACACAGTAACGACAGAGCCGCAGCCACCAGGCCCTTTGATTGCCTGGTCATCCACGCTGATTTCCCGCATGCCCACCTTAATGTCATGAAGTCTTCCCGATACGTAGACCTTTTTTGAATTGGCAAAAGGTGTACGGGTAATAGTTTTCGAACTGGGAAGTTTTTCTTCTCTGTCTATAATATCCATAGTGGTTCCTCTTTAATGCCTTATAATTATTGTTTTCAATTACTTAAAGCAAAGTATCCAGCAGAACAATCTCACTACCGGAAAATTTATGATAAAAAGGGGAAAGGTATGCCATCCTTGGCACAAGGGGAATGTATTACGTTCACCAGTACTTTCCCTACGACTTGATTACAAGTATCAGGTTCAAGGGGTCTACTCTCAGCCGAGCTTCCGGCACCCCCAAGTAGTTTTTCTACAGATGAACAATACGTCTCACCCATATAGAAGAAAAATCATTATATACACAAAGAGAGTTAATTCCTAGAAGGAACATTCACTACCTGATATTCTTCGCAGGAACAATAAAGAATGAAACGACTCCCGATAGCTTCTATCCTCCAGGAAAATTCACTGGAAACACACAAAAAACTTGAAAATGAATTGTACTTCAATTATCATTTTGGATTTTGAGCATAATCTCAAATTGTTAATATTTTAACATACCTTCTTACCCCCCAACACACCTGCTTATATAAGGAGCGAGGTATAGCTGATTTTTTTAAAAATAAGCATCAATCTGGCATGAAACCTGATTTGCGATACATGTGCCATGCCAACTGAACCCGTAAGACCAGGGAGAACATATCTCTCAATACTTGCCAGACTGAAAACAAAATATACTCATTTAGCGAAAAGGAGAAATAATGCTTAACAAATACCGTGAACCCAACATTATTAAAAAAGTTGCGCCCTTTATAATTG
>JAOZQU010000136.1:8366-9866 GCA_029932055.1 Desulfocapsa sp. | reverse complement strand
CTAAGATCTTTCTGACCATCACGCAGGCCATCTATCTGTTTCTGCAACATTTCAAAACTTCTTTCAAAATATTGAGCACTTGGTATGAATTTAGCCACCAATACTTCCAGGCCTTTTTCATTGAGCATTATTTCGGTTGTGTTCTTTTCCTGTTTTTGTTCGTCCATGACTTTTTTTCTTTTGCCACCTGTATTATTTTCGACCTAAACCATAATACTCAAATCCTGCATCTATGACATTTTTAGGAGAATACACATTTCTGAGATCAACAAAAATCGCTCCCTTCATTTTTGCTTTCAGCTCTGCCAAATCGAGTGCACGATACTGATTCCACTCGGTGAACAACACAACGACATCTGCTCCTTCACATGCCTCATAGGCATTTTCTACGTAGGTGAAGTCCGGGTACAACTCCGCGGCTTCCTTCATTCCCTGGGGATCATGGGCACGTATTTTTGCTCCTTTCTCAGCAAGAGGCGGGAGGATAGAGAGTGGTGGAGATTCTCGTAAATCATCAGTTTCCGGTTTAAATGCAAGACCAAGAGCCGCTATTGTTTTTCCTGCTTCATTTCCACCAAGTGCATCACGAATTTTCTTCACCATTCTGGCCTTTTGGGCGGAGTTAATTTCAACAGCTGCTTCCACAGAGCGGGCACTGACCCCGTTTTCCTGAGCTATTCGCAGAAGTGCAAGGGTATCTTTGGGGAAGCAGGATCCACCATACCCTGGGCCTGGGTGAAGAAACTTACTGCCAATTCTGCCGTCAAGTCCTACTCCTTTTGCAAGATCAACAACATCTGCTCCGACTTCTTCACAGAGTGTTGCCATTTCATTGATGAAGGAGATTTTCATTGCGAGAAACGCATTTGCTGCATACTTGATAAGTTCGGCTGATTCTAAGCCGGTAAAAACAAAAGGAGTGGAAATGAGATAGAGGGGATCATAAACTTCCTTCATAGCCTCACGGGCTTTTTCCGAATCTACACCAACCACAACACGGTCTGGACGCATAAAATCAGAAATAGCAGCACCTTCCCGTAAAAACTCGGGGTTAGAGGCCACATCAAAATCTGCGTTCGGGTTTTCTTCTGTTATAATGCGCTTAACCTGCCTGGCTGTTCCAACGGGAACAGTACTTTTATCAACAACTACTGTGTAATCTGATAAATGAGCAGCGATATCTTTTGCCGCAGCATAAATATAGCTGAGATCAGCATAACCATCTCCACGGCGGGATGATGGTGTTCCAACAGCTATGAACACTGCCTGGGCAGAGGGAACACAATCTGCCATGTCTGAGGAAAACTGCAGGCGTTCATCTTTGACATTTTTGGCGACCAGTGCATCCAGCCCTGGCTCGTAAATAGGGATCTCGCCATTTAACAGACGATCTATTTTCTCTGTATCCAGATCCATACAGGTTACACGGTGGCCAAATTCTGCGAGGCAGGCTCCTGTTACCAGGCCTACGTAGCCTGTTCCTATCATTGTTATATACAT
>JAOZQU010000136.1:0-8266 GCA_029932055.1 Desulfocapsa sp. | reverse complement strand
CGGTTTTGGGTTTGCGGTTAAGGGCGACAAATCCTATCTTTTAATTAATCTTTTGGGTTAATATGTCTGCTAATCTATAGAAACTTAAAAGAACAGTTTTGGGTTTTATTTTTTTCGATGCATTGAAATATACACGATTTTACTCCCTGCTCCCTTCTTTTCCACCTTAGTTTCAGCAATTAACTTATTCAGGTATTTAAGAGCAGTATTATGATGAATATGTAACCGTTCAGCGAGCTCCCTCGCTGACAAAGGCCCCAATAACGTCAACATACTATCTATCTGTTCCTGTACATCACTCTCTATCTTCTGTTGCCATAAAATCATCCGAAAAAACTGCCCCTGCTCCTCGTAAAGAGGCGCCTTCAAATTCCTTTCATGAAACAATTCATTAATCCTGGCAATACCTGTCCCCAACTCTTCCATTAAACCGAGTTGCCTGAAAATCCGAACAAAACTGCGATTCCGACATTCAGAAAGTCCAGTGCCGAGATCTGAAATGTCAAGGTTTCCAAAGAGAGTACCAGGGCTTATTATTTCCAGGCGATCATCAAAAACATTTATCTTGATCGAGGAACCGGTAATACTGTAATCTCGATGAACAATAGCATTTACCACTGCTTCGCGAATGGCAAAAAATGGTATAATCGTTCGCTCCAACCTTCTCGGCCCCTCATAGTACGATTCTTTTCCAAGAAAGGCTGAAATATCATCACACAAACCCTCAATCTTATTCACTACAGGTAAAGAGTATTCACGACTCTCCCTGACAACTGTTGTTGTTGCCCCTCTAAAACCAGTTAGCCTGATGTGTGATAATCATAATGAGACAAGCAGTCTTTACCAAATAGTACCAATCCTGTCACAGTAGGCAGTATGTCACCATTGTTCCTGCCTGCTATGTTCCATTTTACTAATGATTCTGTAACGACATATTCATGCCCGATAGTTTCGAAAAAGGAGTTGACTGTCGGGATCTCTAAATCTTCAACACTATATTGAAAATCAAGTTCAGCTGAAAAAGGAATTCCACGTTTTTGACGATGCAAATCAATGATAGCATCAGGACTTGCCAACCGGTTTGACGAACCAATCCTCACAAAAACACCTTTTCCAGGCCCCAATGATTTAATATAATAGGGTTTATTGCTCCCGGCCAGCACCGTGACAGAAAGCACCATTTTTCCGCCAATAGTGACAAGCAACTCTCCCCCGGCACCGTTGGCAAAGGCAACAATTGTCTGTACTACTTTTTTACCAGTGGGAAGTGATTGCTTAAATTCCAGCTTTCTACTCTCCGGCAATTGAATTTTTTCTAAAATATCCACATCGTCACACGTATCTCACACGCTCACACGACCTCACATGTTCGCACAATTTGGTTCATTTATGGTAACTATTCAACGTAACTTTGCAGATACTGGATTTTGTTTTTTTGTAACTATTCAGCGTAATTTTGTAGACACTGGATTTTATATTCTTTTGGGCTAAAACTTCATAAAATCCGTCATTCCCGAGGTAGTTATCGGGAATCCAGCCATATTCAAGATGGATTCCCGATAACTACCTCGGGAATGACGTGCTTTTTGAAATAATATGCCTTAACAACAAGACGCTGAATAGTTACGTTTTTTTTTACTAAAACTGCATCTTTTCAAATAGTCTCTTTGGTCAAAATATCAGCGGATCTGTAAGGACATTTTTCAGGAAAATTTTCTTCTTCCAGACCTGTTTCAGCTGCTGCCTTTGTTCGGGCTAATCGATATGCTTTTAAAACAACTTCATCCAATATTGCTTTCAAGCTAGGATTATCTTCTAAATGATCCTCAATCATCATTCGCTGTTCTTTAATGGTTAGCTGCCAACTTTTTGATCGTCGTAAAGGCTGATATTCCCATTTGAGCAAATGAACCAAAAGTATTTTGAGACGACTAATTAATTCCCTCTTCTCACTTTTACCCATGCTCTCAATTTCCTCAGCAATATGCTCAATATCAGCCTCAGACAATCTCCCGGCTTTCAACAAGTCAGCTTGATGATTTGTCCACTTGTAAAAATCAGTCTCATAAGTATGATCAGTTTGCATTTTCATTCCTCATAAGTATTTTTCATAATTTGAGTACCTTGTATTAACAGGCGCAGAGCGTCACGACATACGTTACACAGCAGAACGGTGTAACGAGAAAAAAAGCCTGAAGTTTTGATGAACCGTGACAACTCCCCTGCTCAGTCACTCCAACATAGGCGAGGATGACGAACTGTATTAAAGAATACGTCTTCTCATCTGCTTTCGCCCAACGCCTTGATATGTTAAAAAGTTAGTTAACCCAATTTTCAACTTTTACAGATTTTATTCTTTTAAATTCTTTTTCATTATTTGTGATCAATATTAAATCCTTACTTAATGCATGAGCAGCTATCAACATATCAAGCGGGCCAATAACAGCTCCCTGTTTTTCAAGTTGGGCTCGTATTTTACCGTAATATCTTGATGCATTTTCATCATATGGATAAATTTCAAATGGATTAAGAAACTCTTCAAGCCGCTTCAAATTTTGTTTGATACGTGTGCTTTTATAAACACCGTAATGAAGTTCTGATATAGAAATAGATGATATACCTATGAGGCCAATTTCTACATTTTTAAATCTTTGTATAACCTCTGGTGGACAATTATTCATAATGTGTATACAAATGTTTGTGTCAATCAAAAATTTCATCAAGACCTTCTCGTTTCTGTTGGGATTCAGACTGATTTCGTTCTGCCATAAATGGTGTATTATATTTTTTTAAATTTCTCTCCCAAGTATCCCAGGCGGTGTTGTCTTTTGGTAATATAAGTACCCCTTCGGATACTTTTTTTATAAACACTTCTTTTCCCTCAAACCGATAGGATTTCGGTAAGCGTACAGCTTGACTTCGTCCATTAAAAAACAATTTGGCGGTGTCCATTTTATTCTCCTTGGCAAAACGATTAGTATATACCAATAAGTATATACCTGCTTGGCGTTATGTCAAGAAATATTGGTGGAAAGACATTTTTCTCATTATACCGTTCTGTGGTGTGACGTCTGGTTTGATTTGATGCCCATTTATTGGATAACACTATATCCTTGTGCGGATAACTTGCCGGTCAAGACGTCTTGTGCTCTTTTTTCACCATGGACAAGGCGGATTGCACCGGGTTTTGCGGGCATGGCTGCTACCCAGGCGAGCAATCCCTGCTGATCGGCATGGGCAGAGTAACCTGTTAATTTATGAACCTTTGCCCGGATTGTTATTTTTTGCTGCTTAAGGCGAACATAGCCGTGGCTATCTGCATATTTGAGAATATCTCGACCTGGAGTGCCTTTGGCCTGGTAGCCGACAAAAAGAACATCATTTTCCTTCTTGTCAAGCCCTGTCAGGAGATGATTAACAATTCGGCCTCCTGTACACATGCCACTTCCTGCAATGACAATGGCTGAACCGGGAAAATCTAAAATCTGCTGATGATCCTTAAAACGTTTGACACTGTACAAATCTCTAAAATCAAAAGGATGGTCATTATCGGCCAGTGAAGCCTTTGCCTCCTCATCCCAGAACGCAGAGAGTTCATTATATATTTCAGTAATCTGCAGCGCCAGCGGTGAATCGACAAAAACCGGTACAGGTGCCTTTCCCCTTCCCTGTTGCTGAAGCTCTGGAAATTTTTTGCTCCATTTCTCATCACTGAAAAGTCTATCCAGCTCATAAAGCAATTCCTGGGTACGCCCCAGGGCAAAAGCAGGAATAAAGACCTTGCCGTTATCAGCAAGTGCCTTTACCAGGGTCTTTCCCAGGTGATCCAAACGATGAGTACGATCTTCATGCAGCCGATCACCATAGGTGGATTCCAAAACAAGTAAATCACATGCAGGTGGTGCGTCCGGATCCGGTAACAGTGGCGTATTATAATTGCCGAGATCTCCTGAGAAGACCACGGACCACACTTTGTTTTTCTCCATGGGGAACTGCAAATACAAGAAACTGGAGCCTAAAATATGCCCGGCCCTGCCAAGAGTGAAACGGATCTCTTTTTTCAGACTGAAACTCTGACCATATTCAAAACCCCAGGACAAATCTTGAACAGCAGTTAATAACTGTCTTTTCTGTTCGTTGCTGTAATCCGAGAACGAAAGCGCATCTTTTAGCAGCGGTACAAGCAGGGCCTTGGTCGCATGAGAACATATAATTTCCCCACTGAAACCGTTCGCGATCAATTCAGGTAAACGACCAATATGATCAATGTGCGCATGGGTAAGAAACAGATAATCTATATTTCGAGGATGAATTTTCCATTCAGTCATCGGTTGAACAGAATCATGTCCCTGCGCCATACCGCAATCCACCAGGATGTTTATACCGTTGTTTGCTGTTAGTAGATGGCAGGAACCTGTAACCGTATCTTTTCCTCCTAAATGGGAAAGGAGCGGTTTGGGGTTTGGGGTGTGCGGTTTGCGGAAAAACAAGGTTAAGGACTCGGTTTGGGGTTTTCGGTTTGGGGTTTGAGGTTTTCGGTTTGCGGAATGCCAAGGTTAAGGGATCGGTATAGGGTTTGCGGTTTTGGGTTTACGGACACAAGGTAATATACTGTTTACAGGTTAGAAAAGAATGCTGAGCATTTGCCGCGATTAATTTCAGTAGCTTCTTTTTTGTTCTACGCAAGTTTACATAATGCCGAAACCGAAAAAAAGATCTGGCTTCTTTAACTCTTGGCTGATCCGGATCAATTTCCCATGGATGCATATAAAAAGTGTAGCAGCTGTTCTGCCTGAGGATTTGTTTGACTCCTGCCCTGTGCAGGACAGAGGGTAACAGCCTGAAATAGCCACCGCCACCCCAGGGAATAATTTTTTTTCCGACTCTCAAATTACTTACAGGAATTTCATAAAAAGTTGGAGATAGTGCATACAATGGTAAATCCTGTTTTTCTGTCTCCGGCAATGTTAATGAGCCGTAACGGCCATGAGCACCATATGAATTGAAGCTTGAATCATACCGATAACCGGCATCCTGAACAATCCTGACAGCTTCATCAGTAATGGAAAAACTTGGTGCCCGATACCCTGCGACTTCTGCTCCAATCAAATCTTCCAGAAGTACTTTACTTTTGATTAAATCCTCTCGTAACTCTTCTGGCGTCTGGTTATAGCAAAGGTGATGATCAAAACCATGGGATGCAACCTCATGTCCCCGTTTCTGTATTTCCAGGATCAGTTCAGGGTAACGCTCTGCTATCCAGCCCAGGACGAAAAATGTTGCCTTTACCTGCCTTGGACCTGCATCCAACAAGTCTAATAGCTCGATTGTATTCTTTTCTACACGTAACTCTTTTGATTCCCATGAAGAATAGGGAATATACTCCTTAAAATTTTCTACCTGAAACCAATCTTCTACATCAAAGGTGAGAAGGATTGTATTTTTTTTTATATCCATCAAACTTTTCTATTCTTCATTTTTTCCACAAACATTCGTAAACCATGTTCCATACTTTTCCCCTGCAGAGAATACGTTGCGGTGACAGGGTTATAGGCCAGAAAATTATGCCGGACAAGCTCAATAAGTTCCTGACGCAATCCATTTTCATCATACACACCTGCAGTGATTAGACTTTCGACATCAATTTCTTCAAACCTGCCATTTTCAGCAACGCGATGTATTTCAAAAAAAAGCCGACGCTTATCTTTAAAGAGACCGGCATAATCAACAAACATGCTGCGCATGGTTATCTTTTTCTTTTCAATGAGATCGGCAAAATCACCTTCCTCAATACGCCCCTCATCAGCAACGAGCAATAAATCCCCTAAAAATGAACTTATTTCCCAACAACTGCCCCCTAGAAGATACCAGATTTTCTCTTTTTGAAACTCCGTTAAAGTAAATTTTTTTATTTTGGAGCTTTCAGCAAGATCATCAAGCCAGAACGAAGTATCCGTTTTAGACAGATAATCTACTTCAAGAAATTTTGAAGTTTTCTTCAACTTTGAATCATTGTAAATTCGCTCAATGAAATAACCATCGCTAGAGGCGATAATCACATGACAAAGATGTGACTCCTTGGTCATGGCCACAAAAAAATTGAACAATTCTTTGAATAACTCTCGCTGACCGTTTAAATAAATACCCTCCAGAGCCTGCAATTCATCAATAATGATAAGTGAACGAATGCCCTTTGCTTCTGTTTTTTTTAGTTCCTGTTTCATAACTGCAAACGGATCAAGTGTCTTTTCCTCAAGCCCTTTCAGCGTTTCCACAGTTAACTTAAACACCTTCAGATCATACTGCCGGCGCTCTTTAACATCGTCTTTACTTTTGCTGTAATCAATACTGAAAAAAGCCTGGATGAAATGGTGGTAATTAGCAATAAAAATCTCACGCAAATTAAAATGCTTAATATCATATCTGCTGTCAGGTAATTTTTGCTCAATAAAATGGGTAAGCAGGGTAGTTTTGCCGCTACTCTTTGGACCGAAAATAAAAAGTAGATTATCCGGCTTTTCAGATATCCATGCCTCAAGAAAAGAGAATTCCTGTTTACGATTTATAAAGGCCGGTTCCTTTGTCCAGTCCAACAATTTTTTCAATACGAAATCTCCTTGTCGATGCAATACAGAGGTACTTCAATTAAAATAAGCCTGTCATTTTCGCTAACAGTCCTGCCATGGATATAGCAGAAAACACCATGGCAAATGAGAAAAGTCGGATAGTTATTGATCTGTTTTCATGTAAACCGGCATCTATTTTCACGTCCAACCTTTCAATGATAGTATCCAGCTTAACGTTGATTTGATCAAACCGTTTGTCTACTTGTTCAAAACGTCTGTCTATCTGTTCGAAACGTTTGTCCACTTGCTCAAAACGTTTGTCTATCTGTTCGAAACGTTTGTCCACTTGTTCGAAACGCTTGTCCACCTGTCCGAAACGTTTGTCCATGTCATTTTTCAAATCTTTCTGTCCAGCATACAGACCATCTATCTGCTTCTGCAACATTTCAAAACTTCTTTCAAAATATTGGGAAGTCGGTATGAATTTAGCCACCAATATTTCAAGGCCTTTTTCATTGAGCGTTACTTCGGTTTTATTATTTTTTTGTTTTTGCTCATCCATGATTGTTTTATTTTTTTGCCTGGATTTTCAGGATTGTTTTTTACAATTATTTTGTTAGAGATTGTGTTACTTGATGGACTCGTATTTATACCCTTTGGAGCGAAAACTCAAACTTTTCGCTATCCCAAAAACAAACTCATCATCAATTCGTTCATAGTAGTGAACTATCAAATCTCTGAAGGCTGCCATTTTTTCATAGGTTTTCAAATTGTCAGTACTGACAATTCTGTTTTCAGCCAACACAGCCAAGGTGTCTCTATAACTTGTTGTCTCCCGTAATTTTTCATCAGATATTATATGCTACCCCACATCAATAACAGCCTCTACCATTATATGGAGCTAACGTTCAACAAAACGCCATGTAATCTAACCTGAAACTTCAAAACTTCTCCGACTCTATCTAAAATAACAGCATCAACTGACAAATCAAGTATTCGTTTCAGTGATACAATACAGTCTAACACCGGTGATAAACGGTAATCCGGCACTTTTTTAGTACCCCCTTGAGGGCATAGCCGTCAAGCTAAGCGTTAGTCATTAGTCGTTAACAATTGATTATTAATTATTTGTGCCGTTATTTCAATAAATTGCAAAATGAATACTTTTATTAATAATCAATGATCAATTGATAACGGTTAATTATTAATGTTTTGAATTCGTCATTTTGTGCCATTACTTCATTTAGTTAAAAACTATTGGTAGACAAGGTAAATCTCTTTGCGTTACTTAAAATACCTGACAATTAGTACCTTAGTCCTGAAAAGCTGTAAAAAAACAAGAAACTTGGAAAGTTCATTATAAGCAATGAGTTGCCTCTACCACCAAGGTACTTATGCCGGCTTTCCCTACCGTTTACCGGTGTTACCGTTTCTGCTCGTCATGCATATTGCCAATCTATCCAATAGATTTTCTGTCAGAAGAGGATGACACCATTACTCCATCCCAAGTTCATTTTGAGAATAGGCCACCATCTCTTTGTCCTCTGGTGGTTCTATTTTTTCTATGCCCTCTTCTCTGCTCAGCACTCCTGTTCGCACCATATTGGCAATCTCCCAAACATAGGGATGAAAGTCATAACGCAAACGATGTACCTGGTTGGCAAAGGCATTAAGTGTACAATTTGAGGAATTCGGGTCAG
>JAOZQU010000367.1 GCA_029932055.1 Desulfocapsa sp. | reverse complement strand
GAAGTCATAGAGAATCAACTTGATCTAATAGAAGTGCTGGTCGAATTGCGACCTTTGGCGGTGATTAAGGGTTAGGTTTTTCAATTGATATTGAGTTTTTATGGACATCTCAGCCGATATTCTTTATTGTTTTCATCACAGCCTGTCTCCTTGATTTCGGCTCTGAGTTGATTGTTTGTATTTTCAACTCAATTCACGTCGACAAGGAAAAAAGGGGGACAACTACTTACCCGATGATGCAATAGTCGTGATTACGAGAAAAGGAACATTAAAAAAATGAAAATTATAGGTGTATCGGCAAGTGCAAGAAAAAATAAATCCACTCATTTCCTGTTGGAACAATGTCTTAATGAGTCCAGGCGTACAGCCGAAACGCTGGGGAAAAGCATTGATGTTGAATTGATAAACCTTGCGCCGTTGAAATTTAATGGTTGCATTGCATGTGGTAAATGTAAGAAAGGTGTGTTGTGTAGCCAGGATGATGATTTTCAGCCTTTGATCTCTCAACTTGCTGACCCGGAAGTCGTGGGAATAATCGTGGCAACTCCAGTTTATATGGGGTGTATGTCGGCTCAGGCCAAGGCGTTTATTGACCGGACGGTTCTTTTCAGGCGCAATGGTTTCATGTTTAAAAATACACTCGGTGGCGTGATAGCCGTGGGTGGTTCAAGGAATGGTGGTCAGGAGTTAACCATCCAGGCAGTGCATGCGGCAATGATGATCCACGACATGGTTATTGTTGGTGATGGAGATCATTTTGGTGGTGCTGCCTGGGGGAGTCACCCCGATGGTTACGAAGGTGATGAAATAGGTATTTCCACCGCCAAAAATCTTGGCAGACGCATGAGTGAAGTTGCCTGTATGATGCAAGTGTAATTCTGATTTTTGTATTATCTGCAACAAGTCTCTTGTTCAGGTCTCTGAAGGGGTAACATATCACCCTCTTAACTGTTCACTCCAGTCTGGATGCAGTTGGGCTTACGGCTGCTGTATCTACAAGACTGGCTGAATATGGCATCAGCGCTAATGTCATTGCAGCTTACTATCACGACCATATTTTTGTTCAGGCTGAACGTGCCAAACATGCGTTGAGCGTTCTTAATGATTTTTCTTGCTGACGTTTTTGTTGCCACCTTATTGACAATGCTTTCAACTATCACTAGTTCTCTGAGTCAACATATTTCCCTTGAGGTGACAGTATGAGCAAACAGATTAAATGCATCCATGCTATTGTTCATGGACAGGTTCAGGGAGTTTTTTTCAGGGAGACGACCTGTCAGGAGGCTCAAAAACTTGGTTTGATCGGTTGGGTTAGAAACCTGGCTGACGGAACGGTTGAGAGCGAATTTCAGGGAGAGGAAGGAACAGTTGAACGGTTGCTTGAATGGCTTCTGCAGGGCTCACCGATGTCACACGTAACCCGAGTGGACAACAGGGAAACGGATCCCGTTTCCGGAGAAACGGAATTCGCAATTACCTGGTAACAGGGGATTGCTACAGTAGAATATGGTTTTCCCCATCCCATAAGGAAAAATAGACAGAATTTCTTTACGTAGTTTCATGTAAAACAGAAATGAAAATATAGTCTGTCTGTTTAAAATGAATCCGAAATATTTGAGGCTGATAGTAGCTGTGAAGTATCTCGGAATGCTCTGCAGATGTTCATTGTCTATGGGCTGGTTTGCGTAACAACAATGTATACCATTACATATCAGTCCCTTCTTCCTGCAGCACCTCAACTTTCTCCACGATAAATGAGCGATCGGCCAAGGCCTTTTTTATGGATTCGGTGTTCGTCTCCGCATCATCAAAAGTGATCAGGACAACGTGTTCCTTAACCTTGGTGGTGACATTTTCTATACCATTCATTTTTTTCAGGGTAGACCTTACCCTGGAGGCGGAGCCACCTCAGGTAATACCCGGTACGGTAAGTTTTACTGTCTGCTCAGCGGCAAATGCACTGTTGCTACCTATGAGAAGCGCTAGCAGGAGAACACCAAATATTTTATTATACATTTCAGGAACCTCAATTTATTTATTAGTTAATTGGTAACCAGTTACAGGGGAGCGATTAGGCAAATTGCCAGTGATCACCTGAATGGTTACAAAAATCATAGTAATCCAGATACGAAAACCATAGTAAAGTTTTTGCAGCTATGCCATGTTAAACAAAAAGGTAACAAAAAAAAGGGTGACATCCCGCTCAACCTCATCAATGTCAAATGAAAAACAAAGGAGATACATGATATCTTTGAATCAGGCACATCAGCATATCACCATGCTTGACTCATTAGCGCCGATTTCTGTGTCTCTTGATAAAGCCCTTGGCATGGTTTGTGGTGCCGAGGTACTTGCCGGGATCAACTGTCCAACAGTTGATTCTTCGCTGAAGGATGGTTTTGCCGTAGTCTCCACTGATATTGCGGCTGCGTCACCGGATAATCCAGTAACGCTCACTGTCAGCGGTGCCTTGACTGCCGGGGATGATGCTGATGGACTTGGCGTCACCTCAGGGACTACGGTGCGTATCATGACTGGTGCGTCGATTCCTTTGGGAGCCACCGCTGTACTGGCTTCTGAATTTGCACAGGTTACAGGTGAGCAGGTGACGATCATTGCAGATGCTCAGGCAGGACGCAATATTCTGCACAAGGGAAGTGATA
>JAOZQU010000366.1 GCA_029932055.1 Desulfocapsa sp. | reverse complement strand
AAACTTTTTACGCTGGGTGTTGCTTTCTGCTGGGGCTTATATGGAATATCCAGAAGAAGAGATGTAAAGATATGTTTAATTACCTGCTCAGGATTTTTCTCCTGATTACAATTCTCGCTCTTACTGGTTGTGCATCACCGGATTTTTATTCATTGATGCCGGCGCCTGTGGTCTATCAGGATTCCACCATTGATCCATTTGCCCACCTTAGTGAGGATGAAAAGACTACCATTCTGCCGATCTTTTTTGCAACCACCCGGGAACCGCAACTTTCTTCAATAAGCACCCCATACGGTAACACGCCAAGTGACAAACTGCGTTTAGGAGAGGTGATAATGCGTTTTGGTGACCACTCAATGAACTGGGAAGACCTCTATCTGGCCTCTACTAACTCAGATTATAACAACACCATAGAATTGTTTTTAGATAAAACAGAAGAAATTGCGACTCTGGAAAGCAGTGACAACAGTAGCGGATCCAAGCCGTTATCTGCCGACTTACAGCAATTTGCGGACAGAATAAATACCAGGTTGATCAAAGCAAAAGATAAAGAAATCATTATCTATGTCCATGGTGCCAAAAGCTGGTTTTTAAGTTCAGTGGCCTTGACTGCCGAGATCGAACACTTCTCCGGTCGTGATTTTGTTGGAATAGCATTTTCCTGGCCTTCACACCAGAACATATTAAGCTATCTTGATGGAAACGATGTAGTAAGAGCCCAACACGCAACCGTGTATTTGCGCACGTTACTATCATTTCTTGCTGAAAACACTTCTGCAGAACGCATCAATATCATCTGCTATAGCGCCGGCGGCAAGGTGGTATCAAGAACATTACATGAAATGCGTCTGCAAAATCCATTACTCACTTCAAGTCAACTGCAAAGTAAGTTTAAGCTGGGTACCATCCTTTTCACAGCGGCCGACGTATCCGTCGACTGTTTTCTTGAAAGACTGCCAGACATCAGTGAAATGGCCCAACGTGTCGTGGTAACAGTATCTGACGGGGATCAGGCACTCTATTCCGCCACCATTGTTATGGGGGGAGAGGAGCGAATAGGAATGAAAGCGGTCGAACAGGTAGAGGAGGATTTTGCGTACAACAATAAAATAAATAATTTTGAGATTGTGGATGTCTCTTTTGACCAGGAAATCAGGGGTTTTGATATAACCGGGCACCATTACTGGCATAGACATCCATGGGCGAGCAGTGATATTATCATTCTTCTCAGAACGGATCTTCCCGCCGAACACAGGGGCTTATCATTTTTTGAGGACGAAGATTTCTGGTATCTTTCAGAAGACTACCCTGCAAGAGTAAGAAATGCAGTCGAGAAAGAACTGGGTAAACAGTGGTAAAAGAGACTTCAAGCCTCTTTCAATAAAGCTATGACCTCAGAATCTACCACAGGCACAACAAGAAACATTCTTTTTGTGGGGGCCTCGACAGACGGGAAACTCTATGGCAAAGCTTTTGAAAATTGGTATTTCCATGAACTTACAGCTTGTAATATGTACAGTGAAGCATATGCAGAATTGTTCTATTGGCGTTTGACCAGCGGGACAAAAGTTGATTTTATCATAAATGATATGGAAGTGGCCGTTGAAGCAAAAGCATCTCAGAAGATTCATGCAAAACATCTCAAAGGACTGAGGAATTTAAAGATTGACCATCCGTCTGTGAAACGAAGAATGATCATCTGCCTTGAGGAGAAATATAGAGAAACAGATGATGGAATTGAGGTTGTTCCGGCAAGGGATTTTGTGGAAATGTTATGGCGCGGAGATATTTTTTTTTAATAAGAGATTGTTGAACCCTGTCGAGATCAAAGCTGGTATTGCATGGTTACCAGAGCACAGATGCAAGTATATGGTTCAACTCCTTCAGATCGAATGGTTTGGCAAGGGCGGCGATGAAACCATATTCTCTGTAGTTTGCCATCACCGGATCATTGGAATATCCACTGGCGACTATGACTTTGGCATCAGGATCAAGCTTCAAGATTTCCTAAACAGCTTCTTGGCCCCCCATGCCACCGGGTATGGTTAAATCCATGAAGATCAGGTCAACAGAGTTCCAAGTTTCTGCATCTCCTTATACCTGCTGATTGCTTCCGTTCCGTCCGCAACAAGTATGCCCTCATGGCCAAGTTGTTTGAGTTGTGCCTCTGCTATGTCACGCAGCATTTCCTCATCATCCATTATCATAATTTTTTTCGGAGCAGATAGTTGTTGTACAGATTTCTGCTTGCCAGTTGATTCTATGGCTGCATGATCAGAGGCGGGCAGATAAATATTAAACGTTGAGCCTTGTCCTGGTTGGGACTGCACCGTTATGTGCCCATCGTGTTTTCTAATGATCGAATGGCATATTGCCAGGCCAAGTCCACTTCCTTCCTGTTTACTGGTGAAATAGGGGTCAAAAATTCTATCAATGACGTCCTGAGTCATGCCAATGCCTTGATCCCGCACGCTAATTCGAATAAATCTTCCTTGGTGTATGCTTATCAGTGTTTCTTTTGCCGCATCTTCAACATTGGTACATTGTACCTCTATTCGTCCACCTTCAGGCATGGCATGGCGGGCATTGATAATAATGTTTTGGATTACCTGACCTATTTGCCCGACATCTACAGAAACGCTCCAGAGATCGTCAGGACAGGAGTAGTT
>JAOZQU010000135.1 GCA_029932055.1 Desulfocapsa sp. | reverse complement strand
GTTCTTTAGCTGTGGCACTGAGGTGAGAAGTCATGATTTGTCCCAGCAAGTGATGGGAGTGGAAGGGGTAGTCCCTGTTCCAAAGCATCAGAAAAAGCTTTTATACTGTCTTCCAAATCTCCACTTAAAAATGCCTTTTGTCCTTGCAGATATGTATTTGTAGTTGTCATGATGCACCTCCGTATGAAATATTTTATGGTGATGCTCCTCACTGTAAATAATAACCATTCCTGTATGTGGTGCAAGGAATCCTAACATTACCCTCTGTTAAATAACAAGCTATCAGAGTTTTGACAGACGAAATAAAAGAAATATAGTTTAGAAATATATACTTTGATGGTAGCAAAAAAGTATGCAGAAAAAATGTTCTATTACTGATACATTGAGGGATAGCCATGACTAAAATAAGAAATATTATAGCCAGACAAATTATTGATTCTCGCGGAAATCCAACAGTTGAAGCCGACTGTTTTCTCACTGACGGCTCCATGGGACGCGCCTCAGTTCCATCTGGTGCCTCTACAGGATCTCGAGAGGCAATTGAACTCCGCGACAATGACCCTGCTCGTTTTCTGGGCAAGGGTGTACTAAAGGCAGTGGCTCATGTCAATGGAGAGTTGAAAGATGCACTTCTTGGCAAAGATGCTTCAGATCAGGCAGCCATTGATAAGCTTATGATTGATCTTGATGGTACTGATAACAAGGGGCATTTTGGTGCCAATGCCATCCTCAGCGTGTCCATGTCAGCAGCTCATGCTGTGGCTGCCAGTCGTAAACAGCCACTCTTCCGGTATCTTGCAACAGACCCTCCGCTTTTACCAGTCCCCATGATGAATATAATTAATGGCGGTGCCCATGCCGACAACAATGTCGACTTTCAGGAATTTATGATCATGCCTGTTGGCGCACCCACAATTGCAGAAGCTATCAGATATGGTGCTGAAATTTTTCATCATCTGAAAAAAGTCCTTGCCGCACGTGGGCTGAATACAGCTGTAGGAGATGAGGGCGGATTTGCGCCGGATCTTGCATCAAACGAGGATGCCATCCTGGTCATTCTTGAGGCCATTGACAAGGCTGGATACAAGGCAGGAACTGATATCAAGATTGCCATGGACGTGGCTGCTTCAGAATTCTTTGAAAAAGGACACTATAATCTGGCATCGGAACAACGTAAACTTACTGCCACAGAGATGGTTGATTTATTTGAGGACTGGTGTACGAAGTATCCCATTGTTTCCATTGAGGATGGTTGTGCTGAAGACGATTGGGACGGCTGGAAAATCATGAGTGAGAGACTGTCAGCCAAGGTGCAACTGGTGGGTGATGATCTCTTTGTCACCAACACTTCAATTTTTAAAAAGGGAATAGAGAAGGGGATTGCAAATTCCATTCTTATCAAGGTAAACCAGATCGGCACACTCACCGAAACTTTGGCTGCCATCAGGATGGCCAAAGACGCCGGTTATACTTCAATAATTTCTCATCGTTCAGGTGAAACAGAAGACAGCAGTATTGCTGATCTTGCGGTGGCTACAGCAGTAGGACAGATCAAAACCGGATCAATGTCCCGTTCCGATCGGGTGGCAAAGTATAACCAGTTATTGCGAATTGAAGAGGCATTGGGTGAACATGCGCAGATTGCTACTATAAAAGACTGAAAATAAAATAGATCATCATTTTCGTCGTGATGGTGTAGATTAAAGGGAAGAGTAAATTTTGTGTCTGGCTGGTCACAGCGAAAATGGTATCCTGTGACCAGCCATAATGATTGACTATCAATTTTTCACAAGACAATAAAAAATATTTTTATGGATCTTTCCAAAATACTATCTTTTCTGCTCATTGGAACCGGAGCTACTTTTCTGTTAAGTGCTATCATTACAGGTACACGGCTCAAAAACATGTTGCCTGCCCGATTAAGAACCAGATGGCTGCAGATTATCTGGCTGATGATTTTCTTTTTTTGTGGTCATCTCCTGGTTGCATATCTGCTTTGGCACGATTTTTCCTTCCCTCATCTTCTTATTGCTGCAAGTATTTTTTCCGGTGGATTCTTTTCACTTCTCCTCATCTCCCATATTAAAGCGTATACGAGAACGCTCATAGAAATTGAAACAAAATGTACCACGGTTAATAAAATACTAAAACTTCAGGATAGTAAGCTGCACAATGAGATATCAGCCCATTCTCAGACAGAGGCGGAATTGAAACGAACCAATACTCTTTTCCTTAAGGATCTGTTTGAAATGATGGTAGAAGTTCTTGCCAACAGGGATCAATATACTTTTGATCACGCTCTCCATGTTGCAGCGATTTCCACAAGCATTGGGATACGAATGGGGCTTTCGACTGAGCAACTTGAAGTCCTGGAACTCGGTTGCCTGGTTCATGATATCGGTAAAACCGCTATTCCGGATGATGTACTCTTAAAGCCGGATCAATTTGATTATCAGGACAGAAAGATAATGGATTATCACCCGTTGATCGGGGCAAAGCTTATATCTCGTCATATACAGGATGACAGGATTACCGATATTATTCTCAAGCATCATGAACGTCTCGATGGCAGCGGTTACCCTTTTGGTATTAAGGGGGATGAGATCGGAATTCTGCCACGTATCGTTGCAGTGGCAGACACATATGATGCTCTTGTTTCCAACAGACCATACAAGACACCTTTTTCTAAGAAAAAAGCAATGGAGGTTCTCCGGGATGAAGCAAAAGCAGGTCAATTGGACCCAAAAGTAGTAAAAGCCTTTAGTAAGGTCGTTGGTTCGCTCAAGTCAATGGCGATAACCCAGAAGATTACCGCAGGGTTTATGAAAGAAATCGAATTGTTTCGGAGTCGGGCCTATTTTCGGGAACCACTGACCGATTTCTACAATTATCGTTATCTTCTTTCCCTGGATGATGCAAAATTGTTAAAAAAAGGAAAAATTCCATACGATTTGATTTTGATACGATTCCCTGGCTTTGATAAGTTGCAACTTGATATTGGTTATGCAGTGGCTGATCAGGTTGTCGATGAACTTGGAGGGAATATTCTTCAAATCACTTCTTCATTCAGTGAACCACGAGAATACTATGATGGTTCGGTTATGTTATTCAAAAAAGGACTTGATTATCTGATATATTCTGAATGTGAAGAAGAATACTGCCGTAGCAATTTGATCGGGAAACTCACTAAATTACTGGATAATACTGAAACAGACTGGCACCTTTTATATAGTGTCTGTTCACAGAAATTTGACCCGGGAACCCCTGTCGTGCAGGCAATCTGTCGTCTTTTTGATCAGACACAGACACAGTGTAAAACCGTTTGAAACCTGACAAATATCTGAATTTACAATACCATTATCGTCAAAAACTGGGATGAAAACGATATGCAATACGAAAACTGGCTCCTTTTTACTGCCATTGCACTGGTTGCGACTATAACTCCTGGGCCTGCAATAATGCTGGTCTCTGCAAACAGCAGCAGTTATGGAGTACGGAAAGCTGCCTATACTATCCTTGGCAATATCACCGGGCTTTTTTGTATGTCCTTGTTGGCAGTTCTTGGCCTGAGTACTGTTATACTCTGTTCCGCACCCATATTTTTTGCTTTCAAAATTATCGGTGCAGTATATTTGATCTATCTAGGTGTAAAGCTATGGCGTAATGGTTTTACCGGGAAAATCGTCACCCATTCACAAATAGGTAACGATTCGGCGACCCCGCAAAATTTCAAACTTTACATGCAGGGTGTGTTTATATCGCTTAGTAATCCAAAAGCGATTGCTTTTACCACTGCTCTTTTCCCACAATTTATTCAACCGGAGTTATCTCTTGCACCACAGTTCATGGTGCTTGTATCAACTTTTATGTGTCTCTCTTTTTCCTGTCTGCTTGGATATGCCATATTGGCCAGTAAAGCGAAAAATCACATTAAAGAAAAAAAATTCTCTTCACAAACTATAATTGGTAAAGCGTTTGGTTCTGTATTTATTGCTTCTGGTATTGCATTAGCTGTAACCTCACAAAAATAATATTAATGCTGAAGATCCATACAATTCAATTACAGAATGATTTTCCTGAGGTCCAGGAATTCAGTCATTCCAAAACAAACTCTGCCAAGCCTTTTATTCCAAGTTTTGAAGATAAAACATGGACATCTATCCTCTACATTGAAAGGGGAAATTTTCGCATTCGTTATGAGACCGGTGAAGTTCTTCACGCCAAAGGAGGAACTTTTTATTATCATCCACCCATATCATTAAAATATCAAACTTACGACAAAACCATCACACCATACTCTATGTACCATCTTGCAGTGGATCTTTCATTGCCAAACCTGTCTCTTTTTTCTTCTCACACTGCCAGGCAGCAAATTGTCAGACAACTTCCGAACAGACCTTTTGTCCGTATGGCTCCATCTTTTTTAATTTCATCTTTTAAAACAGTCATCAAGGAATATGATGAGAAACAACCAGGCTATCTCGATCAGATAGAAAACTCCATTCGGCAAATTCTTATTTCCTCCATTCGTAGTGGACTGCAACAAAACCAACATCCTGTTAAAGCACAAAGTTTTGTGAAGAGAATTGATTGTTTTCTGGCAGACAATAAAGATTTTACCGGATCTGTAGAACAGCTTTTTGAAAGTATTGGGGTCAGTAGGAGTCATGGATATGAATTGTTCCATCAGACTTTTGGAATTAACCCGAAAGAATATATTCTCCGAAAAAAAATTGGACTTTCCAAGAAGATGTTACTTGAAAACAGGGACATAACCTCAATAGCTTTTGATCTCGGTTTTTCTTCCAGTCAAAGTTTTGCGACGGTTTTTAAAAAACTCACATGCTCTACTCCCACTAATTATCGTAAGAACCACTCCTGACGGATAAAAATAAATCCGAATTCAGATATTCCAATTTTCTCTAAATACCCTGATTACATCGCGGTATAACGAGTAACACCCCACTTTCGTTTAGTGAATAGCCCCTTCTACTTTTTTATCCTCACCTTCATGATCCTGATTTGTTTTCAAAAATTTTCTGTAGAAATTTGAACGTAATTGCTGACAGAAACGAATAGTTAAATGGAAAGGGAAACATTTTAGAAAACTTTTTCCGTTTTATTCATTCGCTATTGGAGATGATCATATGAAAATTGCTGTTGTTCACAATATTGAGCATAGCGGTGTTATTAATCGGTTTGGCAGACCCAATAAAGAAAGGTACTATCGTCAGGAAATTGATGCGTTCATTGAAACTTTGAAAAAAGATAAGCATCAGGTGGAAGAATTCGATGGTGATATCTATTTGTTGAGTAAACTCAAATCGTTTCTTCCACCAATAGAGCGCGACAAAAAACCTGAAGGTCTTATTTTTAACCTGGCATACGGTATTCAGGGAAACAGTCGTTATGCTCATATTCCTGCCATGCTTGAAATGGCCGGTGTTGCCTATACCGGTTCAGACCCTCTTACACACGCCATTGCTCTTGACAAAGAAATAACCAAACGACTCTTGCTGCAGGGCGGTATCCCGACGCCACGTTTTATTGTTGTAGACAAGGAAACGAGCACTGAAATGTTGAAAAAAAATGGTCTTATTTTTCCACTTATTATCAAACCAAAAGATGAAGCAGCCAGTTTTGGAATTTCTGTAGTTGATGATGAGAAAGAACTGATCAACAACGTATTGTCAACCATTGATGAATTTGATCAAGCTCTTGTGGTGGAGGAATATCTCAATGGAAGAGAACTGAATGTTGCACTCATCGGCAATGGTTCAACTCTGGAAATATTTGATCCAGTTGAAATTGATTTTAATAATTCAGGGGATCGTTTTCAGTCATTTACAGGGAAAAAGACTGCAAAATATGGGCATATTTGTCCGGCAGATATTCCTGAGCACCTTTCACAGAAATTAAAAATATTAGCCAAGAAAACATTTAATCTTCTGAAATGCCGTGACTATGCCAGGGTTGATTTCAGGCTGGATGCAAACGACAAACCGTATGTGCTGGAAATCAACTCAATGGCTGCAATACACCGGGAAGGTTCGTTTTTTCATGCGGCTAAACATGCCGGATATGACTATCAGGGTATGCTTCATAAAATGATTAATGAAACAATAGATCGGTATTGAATTTATAGATAACGTATAAAGCAAGGAGAACAGAATGGAAATCATTAAAGAAGGACCTAAAGGAGTTACTGAAGAAGGCAGGAAAATCGCAACGGCCAGATGCATTGAATACAAAGAAGCCATACAGGATTATCTGGATGCAAAAAACAGTATTCCCTGTGGGCTGGATCTTACAGAAAAAAACCAACTCCAAAAAGAAAAAATTCTCTCTGTGCTAAATGGCAGTAACGAAGATTGGAATGATTGGAAATGGCAAGTCAGAAATATGATACGTGATGTTGAAACCCTTGCTCAAATTTTCTCTTTAAATGATGAAGAAAAAAAACAAATAGAAGAGGTGGGAAAGCAGGTACGATGGGGTGTCTCTCCATATTATGCAAGCCTTATTGATCCGGATAATCCGAATTGTCCAGTACGGATGCAGTCGATTCCAAGCATTGAAGAGGCACGTGATCAGTCAGTTGTAACAGAACCCGAGACCATTTTGTATAATTCTCCAGCCCCCTGTATTACTAGACTTTATCCGGACAGACTTATCATAAATGTGACAAATGCCTGCTCCATGTTCTGTCGCCATTGTCTGCGTCGTCGTGATATTGGTTTTGAAAATATTCGCTATGCCAAAGAAAGTATACAAGATGCTCTTGCCTATATTCGAAACAACACAGAGATTCGCGATGTGCTGCTCACTGGTGGCGATGCCCTGATGCTTTCCGATGAATATCTTGATTGGATTCTGTCTGAACTCGATGATATTGAGCATGTTGAGATTAAAAGATTAGGGACAAGGACTCCAGTTGTCCTGCCCATGCGAATTACCGATGAATTTTGCGAAATGCTTGAAAAGCACGGCACAATCTATCTGAACACACAGTTTAATCATTCCAAAGAAATCACTGAGCAGTCTGCTGAAGCTACTAAAAAACTCACGAAAGCAGGCGTTCTTATTGGAAACCAGACAGTGTTGCTCAAAGGGATTAATGCAGACAAACATATAATGAAAAAACTCATGCAGGACGCACTGAGAATTCGCGTTAAACCATATTATATTTTTCATTGTAAAAAACTCGAAGGTATCCGCCATTTCAGAGCTCACATTGAAGATGGACTTGAAATTATGGAATATCTTCGCGGTTACACCAGTGGTCTTGCCATTCCAACATACATAATTACTGCACCCAGTGGTCGTGGAAAAACCCCGGTAAATCCAACTTATATTCTTAATACCAATGTTGATGGTCAAGTTCTGTTCCGTACCTGGGGTGGACACGTAATGAAGTATGACAATGAACGATAGCAGAGGATGTAAGTAATGCATGAAAAGATAAGTGAATATGTTGATTCCAGACGTGAGGATATCATCGCCTGCCTTAAATCTTTAATAGAGGAAAAGGGTGGTTCAGAAAACTCCATTGCTGTGAACCGGGTAGGGGATATTTTAAGCAGAGAGTTTACTGCGCTCGGCTTTTCCCTGGAAAAAATCACCGGCAATATGCCCTATGGAGATCATCTACTGTTTTCCAATCATAACCAGGAAAAAGCGATCATCCTGGCAGGTCACATGGACACCACCTTTATTTCCTATGATCATCTTCCAGAGTTTCATATCAAAGGGGAGCGTTGTATCGGTCCTGGAACCGGGGATATGCTTGGCGGTCTGGTGGTTTTTCTATATTCGTGTAAATGTCTTCATGCTCAGGGTAAACTTGATTCTTTACCATTGACTATTTTTATTAATAGTGATGAAGAACGTGGATCACCGACCTCAAGACTTGTTTTTGAAAAACTTACTGAAAAAGCAAGTCATGTAATGATATCAGAATCAGGTGGCAGCAAAAACGAAATTGTTGTCGGTCGTCGCGGGAAATTGAGTTTTGATATTCTGGTAAATGGCGTGGAAGGCCATGCTGGTAATCTGGTTGGGACAAAGGCCAGCGCAGTAGAGGAAATAGCCCATAAAATCATTGCTATTGAAGGATTAAATGCAAGATGGGAAGGGACAGATCTTAATGCTGGAAAAGTACGGGGCGGTATTGCAGGAAACACAGTTGCCCAGCATGCCATCCTTTCTTCTGATATTCGCTTTAGCTATGCAGAACATGAAGCTGAAATACGTGAAGCAATCAATCACATTGTAGAGATTAACAGAGTACCAGGCTGTATTTCAAAGATGGAAATCACCTCGGAGCGTCCATTATGGGAAGTATCTAGAAACTGTGACAAACAAAAACATCTGCTAAAACAAATTGAGGAAGCAGCACATATACTTCAACAACCATTTGCAACAGAAATACGTAAAGGGACATCCGATGCTAATTTTTTTGGAGCTGCGGGTGTGAGTGTTATCGATGGTATGGGGCCAATTGGATTTCACGATCACAGTGAGAACGAATATATTATAATGGAATCTTTGTTTGAACGAGTAAAACTCTGCAGTCTGGTTCTTATGAAGCTATAGAATTAACACAGGTGGCATAATTGTAATTTATGAGGTGGTCCTAACTTGACTAAAAAGTTTCTATTTTTTTGTAACTATTCAGCACCCCAACCGGCGGGGCTGCATATATTTTAAAAGTAACAAAACATCAGTACGTTGAGATTTTGTTACTTAGAAGCGTATTTTTACAGACACTGAATTTTGTGATTTTTCGACTAAAACTTCATGAAAGTACGTCATTCCCGGAAACTACCCCAGACAAGCCCGAGTATAGTTATCGGGAATGACAGCTTTTTAAAATAATATGTTTTTCGTTTTTGGTAGAACTGGTCTTTTTTCAATATTACTATTATAGCACTTTATAATAAAAAATTATAAATAATTATTCTTAAGTGAGCCCTCAAGATGTAACACCAACTATTCAGCAAAAAACTGTTTTGCACCCTTGTGTAAAAGAATACCTGGTATTCCTTTTCTGGATTCTTCTACAGGAAACAAAGACAGGGCAGGATGACTGCGTTGTAACCTTTTTTTATTTTCGTAGAGAACTTTTACAATTGCAAATGCTGTCTCTTGATCAAGGGTATTAGATGCAACCAGCATTGCTCTGGTTCCAAATGTTCTCGCAGATTTTTCCTGACCTGTATAAAATTTAGAACTGATTTCTGTTTTCCAGTAAGGTGGCAAAGAGTTCACCAGTTTGTCGATAGCCTTATCATTAATATCCAGCAACTGTGCACTGCAATTATCAAATAATCGTTGCGTAGACAGAGATGGGTGGATTCCAATAGTAATCATTGCCTGGACGGTACCCTGGCAAAAGGCCATGGTATCCTGAGAATGAGACGTAGGCAGTTCTTCAAAACGTACAAAATCATCCACTGACCAGCCCATTGCCTCCAGGATCAATCCCATTGCCCGGCGTTCTATTGATCCTGGTGCGCCACCATTAATCCGTTTCCCTTTTAGATCGTTTAAGGTCGCGATTCCTGCATTGTCACGAACAATGATCCCAATTGGACGAACATAAAGGGGACTCATAATAGCAAGATTTTCATAACTTATATCAAGAAACTGAAACACTCCCGATTTGTTGACAGCACCATTTAACATATTCGAATTGATAATGGCTAAATCAAGGGATCCACTTTGAAGATTGGTAAGGTTGTCAATTTCATCATCGGACGCTTGTGTCAGGCACGTTACATCAGGTAATTGACGATTAATGATTCGGCACAGCATTCGACCGGAAAAATATGAAAAGCTCCCAACGTCTCCAGTCCCTAAAACAATTTCATAAGCGCTTACTGATAGTGGCGCCAGGAAAAGTAATAAACCGATAACTGAGCTGATAGCAGCCCGCCAAATAGATGGAAAATACGATTTTGCAGTACTGTTTTCCCTTAAGTTCATCTTTACCTCCGGTTGATTCTCTTTGCTAACACCCCACAGGGGCATAGCCGTCAAGCTAAGCGTTAGTTATTAGTCGTTAACAATTGGTTATTAA
>JAOZQU010000134.1 GCA_029932055.1 Desulfocapsa sp. | reverse complement strand
TTTGATATGGCCTATACGAATTTCAAGGCACAACTTGGTGAAATGGACGGAGTCTCCCACAAAGAGGGCGAAGAGTTAATGCATGAGGGCAGAGAGCTGGTTATGGCATTTTCTGACTATAGAGCACGTTTGAGCAAAAGAGTAAGGTTTCGCTATTATACTCCGAGAGAAATCAGCGCCTTTATACAAACTACAGAAAGCGAAAAGCCGGAATAAGCTTGCAAGATCAAAAGGCTTCTGCTATCTGAACATGAAGTGATTTTCATTCCAACACACTCCAAATTAGCAAAGGAAAAATAATGAATAAAGGCGACCTGGTAAACAAAATATCTGAAGAATGTGAGATGAGCAAAGATGCTGCCGACAAGGCGCTGAACAGCATGCTCAAAGCCATTACCAACAGTGTTGCGTCCGGCGAGAAGGTTTCATTAATCGGCTTTGGTACTTTTGCCGTGAACGAAAGAGCTGCTCGCCAGGGGCGTAACCCGCAAACCGGCAAAGCCATGCAAATTCCAGCCAAAAAGGTCGTGAAATTCAAAGCTGGTAAGAAATTAGCTGAGGCTGCAAACCAATAAGCCTACAAACCAAGCCCAGCAATACGATCAATAGCCTTCAATTTATGATCGTCGAGAAGATGGGTATATTTCATGGTCATAGCAATTGTCTTATGCCCAAGAATATCTGCCACTGTTCGCAGATCAACACCATTCATAATCATGTAACTGACAGCGGTATGCCGTAAATCATGCATATGAAAATCTGAGATATTTGCTCTTTTTATAGCAGCCTCAAAGCTTTCTCGAAAATATTGATTCGGCCGACGCCGATATGTCATTTTCGGTTCTTTGGGTAGAAAGACAAAATTGCTGCATTTGTAATCACCAGAAGGGACAAGCTTGGAAAGTGTCTCAAGCGCCGGGACAGTCAAAGGCACTCGGCGTGGATCGGTCTTTGTTTTTTGCAGATCAATAACTCGCCCATCAAAATCTATCTGACTCTAGGTCAAAGATGCGCCCTCACTTGGCCGCACCCCTGTGTGAAGTTGCAATAAGAGAAAATGGTAAAGATTTTCCCTGTGCCCTTTTCTGCTTTCCTTTAAGAGCTTCACAATTTCTCCATCGGTCAGAAAACGGAGTCGCCCAGCTGGTGCTTTAGGTTTTTTGATTATCAATACAGGATTTGCCGCTTCGACACCCCATTCCCGAACAGCGGTGGTGAAAATGTGAGATACTGTATTGAGATCTTTTATTACCGTGCCTGCCTGTACCGCTCCAAGACGCCAATCACGGAACTTGGCAATCATCATAGGAGTTATTTCTTGTAAGGTATGGCCATGAAAATACTGCATGGGCTTGTCTTGGGCCAATTCACGACGATGAGTTGACGGTGCTTTCTTGCTGGAGACTTCTGCCAGATACTTTTTCCATGCATCATCAAAAAACATGTCATTTGGTGGAGCGTTTCCAATATACCCATTATTGCGGAGAGCTTCCTCTGTATCTTCAGCCCAGACATGGGCTTCAGATTTTCGATCAAAAGATTTTGATAATCTGGGGTGCCCTTTTACACGAACCTCTGCTCGATAGACAGTACCCTTCTTTCTTTTTACAGTTCTTACAGTTGCCATATCCACACCCTCTTAAAAAGGCAGCGTGTCTTCCCCTTAATTTCTTGGGCGCACTTTTGGGCGCACTTTTATGGAAAACAGTGCAATTCAGTGCTAATCTGTGACAACTATAGCTTATATGAGCAATAAACGCAAAAAGCCGGAAACCGCACTATACATGCGACTTCCGGCTTTGTTGTTAATGGTGCCGAAGGCGAGAATCGAACTCGCACGACCGTGGGCCACTGCCCCCTCAAGACAGCGTGTCTACCAGTTCCACCACTTCGGCACACAATTCTATAACTTTTTTTATTCCTGAGCTTTTGGAGCCTCCGGAGCAGGTGCTGCTTCTTCTGTTACTGCTGCAGGCATGGGAATTACTTTTTCTACTGCAGGTTCTGCTTGTTCTTCAACCATGGTTGCCTGTGGGACTGCAGTCATCACCGATGCAGTACTTGAAGTCGATGAGTAATAGGCAAGGCTTACAGAGGTAACCATAAAAACTATTGCTGATGCAGTTGTGATTTTATTCAGCAATGAAATAGGTCCTTCTGAGCCAAAAAGCGATTGACTTGACCCCCCACCGCCAAAGGCCGCTCCTGCATCAGCGCCTTTTCCATGTTGGAGCAGAACGATGATAATCAAAAAGAAGCAAACTGAGACATGAGCAACGGTTAAAATGGTTGTCATTTTCTTTTTATATAGGATCTCAAATAAAATTTATAATTCGACAAAACGACTCAGCATCCAGTGCTGCACCGCCAACAAGCGCGCCGTCTATATCGGGTTGCGCCATGAGTTCATCAACATTATCAGGTTTAACCGAGCCACCATACAATATTCTTACTGAATCGGCAATATCTTTTTCAAACATTTCTGCCAATAGTTTTCTTATAAAGACATGAACCTCCTGTGCCTGTTCCTTAGTAGCTGTTTTTCCGGTACCAATTGCCCAGACAGGTTCATAGGCTACAACGGTTTTTTCCATATCCTCAAAGCTTATTCCTGCGAGTCCTTTCTTTAGCTGTTCTTCTAAAACTTCAAAAGTTTTGTCACTCTCTCTTTCTTCCAGAGTTTCACCAATACAAAAAATAGGCATCAACTGAAATTTCAATGCACCTTTCAAGCGTTTGTTGATGATCTCATGATCTTCATGAAATATCTGTCGTCTTTCAGAATGACCAATTATGACAGCAGTCGCCCCGGCAGACTTCAGCATTTTTGGAGAAATTTCACCAGTAAAAGCGCCCTCCTCTTCCCAGCAGACATTTTGAGCGGCCACTTCGACATCACTCCCTTTCAGGACTTCCGCTACTTTATGGATCGCTGTAAAAGGTGGCGCAAGTATGACATCACGGTCATCAAGTCCAGCCGCACATTTTCCAATTTCGGTAACCAAATGGTAGGCCTCAAGCACTGTTCTGTGCATTTTCCAATTTCCAGCAAGTAATGGTCTACGCTTCATTCCATCTCCATTTCACGTATTTGATTTATGCGAAATTCAAAATTAATCTTTCAGAACTTCTACCCCAGGCAATGTTTTTCCTTCCATGAGCGTCAGAAAAGCTCCACCACCAGTGGACATATAAGAGATATTCGCTGCTTCTCCTGACTTTTTCACCGCGGCATTAGAGTCCCCACCACCAGTAACCGATAGAGCATGAGACGAGGCAACAGCCTGGCACATAGCCATGGTACCTCTTGCAAAGGCATCCATCTCAAAGGCACCCATTGGACCATTCCAGACTATGGTTCGAGCATCTGCCATGGCTTCCTGAAAATAAGAAGTACTGGCCGGACCAATATCAAGTGCCATCCACCCCTCAGGAACATCACGAAAAGTGACATTTTTAATCACAGCATCAGCGGCAAATCGATCAGCTACCACAAAGTCAACAGGGAGATACAGCTTAACCCCTTTCTTATCTGCTTCTTTCACAAATTCCCGGGCTTTATCAAGAAGATCTTCTTCTATTTTAGAAGCCCCCATATCCACCCCCTGGCTCCTCAGAAAAGTATTGGCCATGGCTCCACCGATAATCATGGTATCAACTTTATCCAGCATATTTTGCAAAGCACCGAGCTTTGAGGAAACCTTTGCCCCCCCGACAAGTGCAACAAGGGGACGAATGGGAGTATCCATAGCCTTGTGGAAAAAGTCCATTTCCTTCTGTAACAGAAAACCAGCGGCCTTTTCAGCAACATAAGCAGGAACCCCAACCACTGAGGCATGGGCACGGTGAGACACGGCAAAAGCATCATTGATATAAACATCTGCCATCCGTGCAATCTGCTCCGCAAAAGCAGTGTCATTCTCTGTTTCCTGCTTATAAAAACGCAGATTCTCGAGCATCACCACATCACCCGGCTGCATTGCGGCCACAAGGGCCTCACTTTCTACTCCAATACAATCAGGAGCAAGCAGCACCTCACGGTCAAGAATAGTAGCCAGGTGACTAGCCGCAGGGGCAAGGCTGAAGTCCATTTCCCGTTGCCCCTTAGGTCGTCCCATATGAGAACAGAGGATCAATTTGCCACCCTGCTCCAGGATATGATTGATGGTAGGCAAAGCCATACGGATACGAATATCATCAGTAATATTCTTTTCTCCGTCCATGGGCACGTTAAAATCCACCCTTACCAGCACCCGTTTTCCAGCAAGATCAAGGTCACGAATTGTATTCATATGGTCTTCCTTTCACTCTTTGTCTTTATTCAACCTTCGGACAAAAATAACCGCATCATCTACAGGCTGTTTATAGTAATTCTTACGCCTTCCGGTTTCCAGAAAGCCATGAGTTACATAAAGCTTCCGGGCAGGAATATTCTGCGAGCGAACCTCAAGAAAAACCTGTTGGCCGCCTTGTGCTGCAAGCCGGCAAAACAGTTCTTTTAAGAGGTCTGTGGCAACACCCTGCCTTTGCCAGGGATGGCTAACTGCAACTTTCAGAAGCTCTGCATCAATGGTTGCCAGTAGCCCGCAACACCAGCCCTGCACAATTCCACCAGATGTCACAGCAACGAGAGCAATCCCTGCTCGTCTTTCAAGCTCCGCTACAATCTGTTCTCTGCTCCATGGAGAAAAACAACCTGCCTCAATGGCTGCCACAGCATCGACATCACCGACACCCATATGCCGGACCGGCATGAAGTTTACAACATTTTATCGGCAACCTGAATGGTCAAATCACCAAGCATATTCGTATAACTGCCAAGTTCATTATCATACCAGGCATAAATAACTGCCTGGGTAACAGGAACATTAAGCATATGGTCTGCACCTGATTTGATGGAACAACTGCCCAACTTATCAAGATTCACAGAGATGGAGGCAGTACGAGTATGGGTCTCTGTTCCTTCAATCACAGCTGCCGCAGCCGGTACACCGATAATATCAGAAGATACATTCTGTTCTTCAGTGTATACCAGGTAAGGGCTGTTACCTGCATACTCACGGTAAATAGAGTTAATCTGACCCCGCTTCAAGGGGCTGTCAATATCATCCTGAACATTTAAGACCAGAACAATAAGAGAGCCTGTGGAAGTGGGAATACGAACAGATTCTGCGATAAAACCAATTGATTTCATCTCCGGGATAACCAAAACCAGGGCCTTGGCAGCACCGGTGGTGGTGAGGATAATGTTATTTAAGATAGAACGATTTTTTCTCAGATCCGCTGCGCCTGATTTAGGTAAACTATCAAGTACCTTCTGACTACCGGTAGCCGCATGTACGGTAACCATGGAAGCGCTCAAGAAGTTTTCCGCACCAATGGACTCCATAAGCGGCTTAATCATATAAGAAAGACAGGTGGTGGTACAGGACGCAGCAGAAATGAGCGCGTGCCTGGAAGGATCATAATCTTCATCATTGATCCCCATCACCGTGGTCACGGCATCCTCAGGCATGTCCAGTCCCTTGGATTTAATTTTAAACGGTGCTGACAACATCACCTTTTCAGCTCCTGCCTGCAAATGGCCACGCAATGATCCCCAGCCGCCATCGGCATCTGCGGTAGGATCGGTAAAAGCACCAGTAGTATCCGCCACCAGCTTCACGCCATTTTCCTGCCATGCGATATCTTTTGGATTTCTGGCTGTACGCAAAAATGTTACAGGAACACCATTAATTACCATGGTTCCTGCCTCTTCGTTCAACTCCTCGATCACCCTTCCACCTTTATGGCCATGAAGATAGGTACCAAGTCGTCCAAACGATGAATCCCGCTCCACAGAGGCTGCAAGATCATTTAATCCCTGACCGATTTCACGACCAACGTTAACCACAAGTTCTGAAAAATGTTTTCTCGAAACGTGGTGCCAGAGGGAAAGTTTTCCGATCCGACCCATGCCGTTTAAACCTAATTTCATAACAATGCTTCTCCTGTAGAGGTATTATATTTTCATCTGTATTTTACCAGCAGATGAGATCAGACAGATTAAATTCATTGATGGGAAGAGATTTCTTCTTCCCCTTTCAATATTCATTCCTTATACTGCATTTCTCATGATTCTTCAAAGATTAAACATAATTGATAACAATTTTCACTGGCTTTAATATATGAAATTTGAAACACCCCTGCAAGCTGCAACCCTTGTTAAACGCTACAAACGTTTTCTGGCTGATGTCATAACCGATAAAGGTGATGAAATCACTGTGCACTGCCCCAACTCAGGTTCCATGCGCGGCTGTTCTACACCGAGAAGCAAGGTGATGCTCTCCACCTCTCCGAACCCCAAGCGCAAATACCCTCAATCTCTTGAAATGGTACAGGAAGGCAATACCTGGATCGGTGTGAACACCATGCTTACCAACAAAATTGTTGCCGAAGCCATTTTAGAAGGGCGTATTAAAGAGCTACAGGGGATAGACACTCTGACCCGTGAAGTCAAAACTTCAAAATCAAGCCGGCTGGATCTGCTTCTTGAACGCGGAGATGAAAAAATCTATGTGGAGATCAAAAACTGTTCTCTCGTGGAAGATGGCTGGGCAATGTTTCCAGATGCAGTGACCGCAAGGGGTACCAAGCATCTCAATGAGCTGGCAAGTCTTGTCGAACAGGGATATCAGGGAATTATTTTTTTCTGTATACAGCGAATGGATTGCGACCGCTTCAGACCTGCTGCTCACATTGATCCACTCTATGCACAGACCCTTGCTGAGGTATCCCAAAAAGGTGTGCAAATTCTTGCTTACCAGGCTGAAGTGACCCCTGAATCCATTGTCATCCGGAAATCAATTCCCTGCTTATTGGCATAGACGACAAAAGATGCCCATACCTGTATTCTGCGTTTACGGAGATTTGCCGACGCTGGGATTGCAGACTGAAACAATCAGCTCAACTCATTATGGGTAATTCGACCATCCATGATGGTGAGCACTGCTTTTCCCTGTAACTTCCAGTCGATAAAAGGAGAATTCTTTCCCTTAGAGAGAATAGACTCTTTTGTAAAAACAAACTCCTTGTCAGGATCAATCACAGTCACATCAGCAACAGTACCGGCCGCAAGGGTTCCACCCTCCACCTTGAGTATACGGGCTGGAGCTGAAGACATCAATTCCACCATGCGCATGGCGTCAATCACGCCATCTCTCACAAGACCTAAAGCCAATGGCAAAGAAGTTTCAAGACCGATAATTCCATTGGCTGCCTGATCAAACTCAAGTTCTTTTTCTATTACGGAATGGGGCGCATGGTCCGTGGCAATGGCATCAAAAGTGCCATCCTGCAAACCTTTTCTGATAGCTTGACGATCCTCTTCTGTACGAAGTGGCGGGTTCATCTTGGCATTGGTGTTGTAATCACCAACAGCTTCTTCGGTGAGAGTGAAATAGTGGGGCGTGGTTTCCGCTGTTATCTGCACTCCTCTTGCCTTGGACTGTGCTATCAAGTCTGTAGCTGCCGCAGTACTGACATGGGCGATATGGGTACGTTGGCCCGTGAGTTCAGCAAGCGCAATTTCACGGTAAACCATAATGGCTTCAGCGGCAACCGGGATTCCACGCAATCCAAGTCGGGTAGAAACCACACCTTCATTCATAGTGCCATTTCGACTAAGGGCTATTTCTTCTGAATGAGACATAACCAAAAGATCATGACTCCCTGCATATTCCATGGCACGGCGCATTAACTGACTGTCAAGCACAGGAAGGCCGTCATCAGTTACGGCAACAGCACCTGCTTCTTTCAATTCACCATATTCAGCCAGTCCCGTACCCTGACTGCCCTTACTGATAGCACCAACAGGATATACCTTTGCAGAGCCTTTGCTTTTCGCTGCCTCAAGAATCAGCTGCGTAACAGAGGCACAATCATTCACAGGAATGGTGTTGGGCATACAGGCAACAGCGGTAAATCCGCCTGCAGCAGCTGCTCTTGTGCCCGACTCAACAGTTTCCTTATACTCCTCTCCCGGCTCCCGGAGGTGGACATGCATATCAATCAAACCGGGTACAATCCACTTCCCCTGTAAATCAAAAACCTGGCTATGTTCAGGAATTGTCTCCCGTCCAGGAATAATAAAACCATCTTCTATCCAGAGGTCACCTTTTTCATCCACACCACTGACAGGATCAATCAGACGACCATTTTGTAAAATCGTTATCATTGTCATGCCTCTGCTCTGCCCCCTTCCTGACCCATTACCAGATAAAGTAATGCCATGCGCACAGCCACTCCGTTGGTGACCTGCTCTAAAATAACAGAACCTTTACCGTCAGCTACATCCGGATTCATTTCCACCCCTCGATTAATGGGCCCAGGATGCATAATAAGAGCATCTGGACGGGCATATTTAGACAACAAAGAGTGATTGATTCCATAAAATTGTGCATACTCACGAAGTGAAGGAATCAAAGGATCATCCTGCCGTTCTTTCTGAATTCGAAGTGCCATCACCACATCAGCATCTGTTACAGCCTCGACAACAGTATCACAAACCTGAGCACCAAGAGAATCAAGATGCGGTGGCATAAAAGTGGCAGGCCCAGCCACATTTACTTCAGCACCAAGCTTTGTAAACCCAAGTATATTAGAATGGGCCACCCTGCTGTGAGCAATATCCCCGACAATGGCAACCTTCAACCCTTCGATGGTACCCTTGTGCTCCCGAACGGTCATCAGGTCGAGGAGTGCCTGGCTGGGATGCTCATGGGTTCCATCCCCGGCATTAATTATTGCAGCATTGACATAACGGGTGAGAAGCCCCGGAGCGCCTGAACTTCCATGCCTGATAATAATAATATCAGGATTCATGGCTTCGAGGTTACATGCTGTATCGATCAGGGTTTCCCCCTTTTGGGCAGAACTGGTTGAGGCGGCAATATTAAAAGTATCAGCACTCATCCTCTTTGCGGCAATCTCAAAAGAGAGACGCGTCCTTGTGGAAGGCTCAAAGAAAAAATTAATGATAGTCTTACCCTTGAGGGTAGGAACTTTTTTGATGGGACGACTGGAAATTTCTTTAAAGGAAATAGCCGTGTCAAGAATATGAAAGATATCTGTAACAGATAACTGTTCTATTCCAAGAATATGTTTATGTTGAAATCGATACGTTTTTTTCACGTTTCCCCTGAATCAGTATCAATGAACGATATCCCCGATCCTGCCCCAACGAATTGAGGTAAAGCGATCCACAGACATGAGCGGTTCGTTCAGATCCCAGGACCAGTATAGAATAAAGGCCTTGCCAAGGACATCGTTCAAATCAACAAATCCCCAGAACCTGCTGTCATAACTATTGTCACGATTATCTCCCATAACAAATATAGTGCCTTCGGGAACCTTTACCGGTCCCATGGTATCACGGGGGCCTTTACTTGCTTTCATAAGATCATTACTGCTGAAATGGGCATGAGTATTATTTATAGCATCGCCATTAATATAGAGTTGTTTATTTTTCAGTTCTATCGTATCGCCTGCCACCCCTACAACCCGCTTTATATAATCGATGGAACGATCCTTGGGAAATCTGAAAACCACAACATCATCACGCTTTGGACTCTTCCATGGAACAATAACTGTCCCGGTCATGGGAATTTTTACGCCATAAATAAACTTGTTAACAAGCAGATGGTCACCAATCTGGAGGGTTGGCAACATTGACCCGGATGGAATTTTAAAAGCTTGAACAATAAAACTTCTAATAAAAAGAGCGAGAATGATGGCAATAATAATTGCTTCTGCGTATTCTCGAACAACTGATTTTTCCGATTTTCTACTGCTCACCACTTATTGCTCCAATAAATTTTAAAACCCAACCCAGGAAACGATAAAGAAGTAGAGACTCAGGTCAGTCCACCTTAAAATATTATAAGTACCTTTACGAAAATATTCTCTAAGGTGTAATAATTTTTTGATTTCACAATATCAAACGTCACAATGAGCAGAAGCTACTCTAAAGTCAAATCAATTTCAAGATAACCTATAAAAAGTTCTGGATATTCCATATAAGCCCCAGCAGAAAGCAACACCCAGCGTAAAAAGTTT
>JAOZQU010000133.1 GCA_029932055.1 Desulfocapsa sp. | reverse complement strand
TCAGTAAGTAATGGAATTTCCATATATTACCTGCGCTCCCTATTCTTAAGCTAGTCCTAACTCAATAGATCTATAATTACGCCCTGATCTCCATTGGTTTATAGACCTCCTGCTTTGACCTGCCACTAGTGATTACTCTGTTTCTTCCCTGCTCTTTGGCACGATAGAGTGCCTTGTCAGCCAGTGAATATAGAGTATGTGGTGTGGTGGCTGTATAATCTTTTGTGCTGGCAACACCAGCCGAAATTGTGATCTTGATCGGCTGATGTCTATGAGTTGTCATCGTTGTCAGGCTGATCGTATTACGTACACGTTCTGCAATAGTCGTTGCATCTTTGGCAGAAGTGTTGGGAAGGAAAAAAACAAATTCTTCACCGCCAATTCTCGCCACCGTATCTCCCTGGCGAGCAGCATGTTGAAGTATTTGGCCAACATGTTTAAGCAGTTCATCACCAACCGGATGTCCGTGCTTATCATTTACTCTTTTGAAAAAATCCAGATCAAACAGAACCAGTGAGCTTTCACTTTTATCACGTTTCCCAGTACCCCACTGCTCATCCATACGAGTCCACAGATAACGGGAATTGAAAAGTCCAGTCAGTGGATCACGCAGGGCGAGTTTCTCCAGCTGATCTTCCCGGGCACCGATCATTGCTCCATAGAATAAAAATGCCACCATGGTGACCAGAAAGATATACCCATACAGCCAGGGATGCCTGGTAATATCTTCCAGAGGGGATATTCCGGCAGCAAGTTCAGCGATGAGAAGTAGTAGATCAATGGCCACACCAAACAGGAAAAATTGTACAATACGTTTGTTGCGATTCGGATGATTTACGAGTGGTGTATCTTCTGAAAAAACAGTATAATCTCCTGTTATTAAATTACTTATGAATGTGATCACGGGCATTGGCCTCCATAAGATTTATTCTGAAAATAGTTCCGCTATTACTGTTATCCAGAATCTGTAATGACCAACCATGGGCATTAACAATCTTTTTTACTATTGGCAGACCAAGGCCGGTACCTTCCTTTTTTGTGGTGAAGAAGGGATCAAAAATCTGTTGTCTTTTAAAAAGTGGTATGCCGCTGCCATTATCGCTTACATCAAGAATAAGGTTTCCTGGAGACTTAAATAGAAGCGTCATTGTTACAGTACCTCCTTCAGGAGATGCTTCTATACCATTTTGCAGCAGATTAACAATCACCTGCTCAAGACGCATGCAGTCGAATTTGATGTCAATAACATCAGTATTAGGTTCATATTCAATGGAAACATTTTTTTTCTTTGCCGCTTCTTCTACTTTTGTCAGAGAGTTCCGGATAATTGCATCAAGATCCCCTCGAACCAGATTTAATATCAGGGGCTTAGAAAAATCAAGCATATCTCTGATCATACGTTCCATTTTTTCGGTTTCCTGTATAATCAGATCCAGTTTCAAACGGGCAGGATTCTTATCGTCTATTTTTTTTAAAATTTGCCTGGCAAAACCGCCAATAAGCATCAGGGGAGATTTCATGTCATGGGCGGCTGCAGCAAGGGATCTGCCCATGATTGCCAGATTCTCTGTTTGCAATAACTTCTCCTGAGCTGCTTGCTCACGCCCCTTCAAAACACCTGTGAGTACAGCCAGACCATTGCACATGAGAAGAGATAAAATTCTATCCAGATCCTCTGCGGAAAGCCCCTGCCAGTGCAGGATAATAAATGGCAGATAAGATACACTAATCGTGGCAGAGACCAGCAGAGCCCCGCGCAGACCAAACCAGAAAGCTGTCAGTATTATTGGCAGCAAATAAAGCTCCCCATAGAACACATGGAAGTAATATTGTCCCTGATCCGTGCTGTAATGCAGGAAAGTGATTCCTGCCAGCAGCAGAACCAGCAATATCCGCTTCTCTGCTGCTCTCAAATTATTTCTCATTAAGCTTTACCGGGCTAATAAAATTTTCCGGCTTAACTGCCAGGACAGAACAATCGATCCTGTTCAGTATTTTTTCAGCTGTATTGCCAATGAAAAAACCGGGAATTCCAGTACGACATATAGTACCCATCACGATAAGATCGACCTGCTGCTGTTTTGCAAATTCAGAGATAGTGCTCCCTGCTGATCCTTCCTCGATATGCACCTGATACTGCTGATCATTATATCGTTCTAAAAATTCATTCAACCACTTAATGTGCAAATTTTTTGCTTCATTGTACAATATGCTGATATCATCATGATCAATGTAATCAAGTTCTGCTGTCAGATAGCCTAAATCCGGTTTTTTCCAGGTATGAACAATGTGAAGATCACTGTGTTCCATTTTGGCAAGAGAGGTTGCCAACTCCAAAATTTCATGGTTCAGCTCCCGAGTTTCGGCTCTGGTCGGTTCCACATCCACTGCAGCCATAATCCGGTGAAAGCCTTGATCCTGATACGGCTTTATCAGCCACACTGGACAAGGACACTTGCGCAACAGGTGCATGGCTGTTGAACCAAACAACATGCCGAGTGTTCCACCCATCCCACGAGCGGTCTTGATCACGAGGTCATGTTTATTACGCAATACTTCTTTTACAATCTCAATAAACTCCCGGCCAACAACGACTTTGCACATTATGCGGGAAGTTTCCGGAAAATGTGCCACCTCTTTTTCAAGGAGCAGGGTATGTTCTTTACTGGCAAGTTTCATTATCTCTTCAGAGGTAACAGACGTGACCAACATGCGATAATCACGGGGGATCTGCCCTATTACCTGGATCACAGTCAAGCTTGCCTGATTGCGTCTTGCGAGATCAATGGCTCTGCTGAGGGTTGATTGGCCGGACTCGCCGCTGTCATGAACCAGAAGAATTTTTTTAAAGCGTTTCATATCGAACTCCTCTCAAAAAAGGTGCAGTAATAACTCCATCACAATGTCACCGGTGTAATAAATTCGGGAGGCTTGATTGCCAGTACAGAACAGCCAATGTTGTTTAAAATACTCTCTGCGGTATTTCCCATGATTACGCCGGAAATTCCGGTGCGTGCCACTGTGCCCATTACAACCAGATTACCCTGTTGCTCCTGTACCAGATCCGAAATAACCTGTTGCGCCTCTCCCTTGACAATATGGAGTTGTGGCTTGATGTAATCTATTGTTTCCTGGCTGAGTGTCTCGGTGAGTCTGTTCATAAGATCGTTCATCTTTTCCTCATCGGCTACTCTTCTTTGTTCAACCCAATCAGCAACCTCGTCATTTTCTGCAAGGCGAAACCGCGGAGTATTTAAAAAGCTTTCTCCCCAGGCTGTCCAGGCATGAACAATATGCAGCTCACTGAATTCAGACAGGGCAAGTGAAGAGGCTATTTCCAGGATTCGTTTGTTCAAACCGTTTGCCGTTTCGTCTCCATTTTCACTGGCAACGTCCACTGCGGCAATAATTCGTTTATATTTTGCCTTTCCAGTTGAATGTATAATCCATACAGGACAGGGACACTTGCGCAGCAGGTGCATATCTGCACTGCCGAAAATCTTATCCTGCAGACCTCCTGCCTCTTCAGCGAATTTCATGACCAGATCATAGTCGTTTCGCAAAACCTCATGGATAATCTCAGGGAATATTCCACCTTCAATTATTTTTATCTTTATGTTGAGCCTTAGCGAAGCATTTGCAGCCAGTTCCTCAACCAGATCCTGCTGGGCTTCCATAACCGCATTAATAAACCTGCGGCTATCGCCATCAGTCAGTTTGTAGAGAGCATTGGGAATATTCATGGGGCTGATGATAGTCAAATCGGCCTGATTGTGTTCTGCCAGTTCTACAGCCTTCAGCAGGGCTGAGTCCTGCCAGCAATCGCCGTCGGCCAGCAGTAATATATTTTTAAACCGTCTCATGTTTTATCCTCCCTCACTCAATTCCTTGATATTATTTGTGTCCAAGATGCCATTTGCACTACCTTTGATTACCACCAGCCAATATCCAACACTCATGGCAAGGACAACTGCTGCAATAGCCAGCACATAGTCGGCTGTAATCTGTGTAAAATCCATGATAATAACCTTCCGTGAAATGGCCATCAGTGCTGTAGCCATAACGATCTTCACATAGATCACATCATCCCGCAGGTAGATAATAATGCTGCTCAGAATTTCTATGGCAATCAACACCGCAATGAACGCTCCGAAGAGACCAAGGATATCGGTTATAGTCAGCATCATGACGGGTGGTGTCGTCAATTTCTGGTACAGCACCATTATCACATCAGCAACACCCCAGAGGACAACGATGGTCATTAATATGGCCAGCGCCCTGACCGCCATACGGATTATTATTCGCAGTATCTGAACCAGGGGTTCTTTTGGGTTTGATAAATCGTCCATACACTTCTCCAGGTTTATCATTTTTTCTATAAAAGCTTATGGCTGTTGCTTTGAACGACTGCTGCGCAGCTTCTTTTCCACTTCCACGATTACATAGGCAGCAAGCCCGGCCAATATAATCCGTGCCCAGGAGTCTGCACCGATTGGTGCGCTATGAAACAAACGGTTCATAACGGGCAAGTATGTGTAGACCAGCTGTGTGGAAAGCATAACTGCAACCCCGCCAAAGACCCACATGTTGGAGAAAATTCCCAGCTGGAAGATTGATTTTGTCAACGAGCGACAGTTAAACAGGTAAAAAAGCTCCATGACAACAAAGGTGTTCACCGCAACAGTACGCGCCTGTTCAATTGAAGCACCCCTTACCTGTTCCCATTGAAAAAGACCAAAAGCGCCGATGAGCAACAGGGTACCCACCAGAAAAATTCTGGTGATCAATTCCCGGGTAAGGATGGGAGTATCCTGATTACGCGGCCTCCGTTGCATAATGCCAGGTTCCTTTGGTTCAAAGGCCAGCATCAGACCCAGAAAACCGGCTGTAGTCATATTGATCCAAAGGATCTGTACCGGCAGAATGGGTAGGGTTATGCCGAGAAAAATTGCTGTCAGAATAACCAGACCTTCTCCGAGGTTGGTGGGCAGAGTCCAGACAATAAACTTGGTCAGGTTGTCAAATACGCCGCGGCCTTCTTCAACAGCGGCCTCAATAGAACTGAAGTTATCATCGGTGAGCACCATGTCGGCGGCCTCTTTGGAGACATCTGTACCGGTGATGCCCATGGCCACACCAATGTTGGCCTGTTTAAGAGCCGGGGCATCGTTTACCCCGTCACCGGTCATGGCAACCACATGACCATTGGACTGGAGAGCACGCACCAGGCGAATTTTCTGCTCTGGAGTGGCCCTTGCAAAGACACTTGTCTCTTCAGCAGCAGCGATCAATTTATCGTCCGGGAGCTTTTCAAGCATTGCACCCGTAAGCACTGCTCCTTTTCCAGTTGTATCAATGGCCCCGGTGAAAATACCTATCTGCCCGGCAATGGCTGCAGCGGTTATCGGGTGATCACCGGTGATCATTTTTATGTCGATCCCTGCCGTCTGACAAATCTGCACCGCTGCCACAGCTTCAGCTCTTGGTGGATCGATCATGCCCTGCAGGCCAAGAAACGTAAGCCCAGTGCCAACATCCTCATGATCTATTGTCATGGTGTCAACCGGTAATTCTATGCAGGCAAAAGCCAGTACCCGTAATCCTCTTTCCGCCATGCGGGATACATCCTGATGAATCGTATCGCTGCGAAGCGTTTCAGTATTACCTTCTGCATCCATTGCTGCAGTACATTTGGTAAGTATTTGCTCCACCGCACCTTTAATAAAGACCATGCGTGATCTGCCGGTACCTGTATCATGCAGGGTGGCCATATACTGATGCTGAGACTCAAAGGGAATCGAGTCAAGACGGGGATTTAGTGTTTCTGTTTCCTTATGGTTAAAACCACCTTTGGCAGCTGATGCGAGCAGTGCTCCTTCGGTTGGATCTCCCTGCACCTGCCAGCTGCCATCTTTTTCCAGTAGTAAACTGTCGTTACACAGGATACCTGCCCGCAAACATTCACTGAGTGCAGTGTTGTGCGTATCAACGGCCCCATCCTGTCTGACAATTTGGCCAAGGGGAGCATAGCCGGCTCCACTGACTTCATAATGAACATGTCCGGCTATGATTGCCTGTACAGTCATCTGATTTTCAGTGAGCGTTCCTGTTTTGTCCGAACAGATTACCGTGGTACTGCCAAGAGTCTCCACTGCCGGCAATTTACGGATAATGGCTCTGCGTTTAGCCATCCTGGAAACACCGATGGCAAGGGTGATGGTCACTGCAGCCGGTAATCCTTCAGGGATGGCTCCTACAGCTAGAGCGACAGCTGCCATAAACATGTCAAAAAGCGGTTGTCCCCGCAGCATACCCACCGCCACAGTAACTGCAGCAAGGACCAGGATAGCGTAGAGTAGGATATGACTGAAATGTGTAATCTTGCGGGTGAGCGGGGTTGCCAGATCCTGTACCGAGGAAATAAGTTGAGAAATACGGCCCATTTCAGTATGGTCACCGGTTGCAGTTACAATACCGGTGCCCTGACCATAAGTGACCATGGAGGAGGCGTAGACCATGTTTATTCGTTCTGCAAGAATTGTATCAGGGTCAAGTGGTTCAGCAGCTTTTTCCACTGGCACTGATTCACCGGTCAAGGCAGATTCATCGACTTGCAGATCACGTATTTTCAGGAGTCGCAAATCAGCAGGTACCTTGTCCCCAGCCTTGAGCAGAACAATGTCACCGGGAACCAGTTCTGCTGACGGAATCCGTTTTTTCTCACTATTACGCAGAACCGTAGCCTCAGCAACCATGGTTTCGGCGAGTGCGGCAAGGGCATTCTCCGCCTTGGACTCCTGAACAAAACCAATAATGGCATTGACCAGCACCACCCCGAAAATCACCCCGGAATCAACCCATTCCTGCAGTGCCGCCGTTATAACACCTGCCGCAATAAGGATATAGATAAGAGGCTGATGAAACTGCAGGAGAAGTCGCATCCATGTACTCTGTCCCTGTTTTGCGGTGAGTGCATTGGCACCGAACTGGCCGAGACGCTGCGCAACCTCTTCAGGGTTCAGTCCTTTTTCACGATTACTGTTCAGCAGAGTACAGATTTCACCCGTTGGAAGGTGGTGCCACGCTTTATCTGATAGTGATATGTTTTTCATCGTGTGATTATTTTATTAAATTGTATGGTTCAATGGTTGGTTATTATTCTATGGTTAAGCCACTTTGCCGGTCATCAGCACCAAGATACCATTCAAGCTCAATTTCAAGTTCACGCTTTGTTCCCTTGCGTTTTTTAACCTCATCTTCGACCTTGATTTCAAGTGTCATCTGCTGCGGAAAATCGAGGACGACTTCATTTTTGTTTTGACGCAATGTCATGCTGCCCTGTTCTATCTTTTCTGCGATATTGCGCAAAATCGCCACGATCTCGACACTGCTTTTCTTTTCTTCAGTCTTAAACAATACTGTTTCACGTCCCATGATATCCTCCTTTTATTTGATATCTATTGATTTATCATTTAGCTCCCTGTCAAAGACAGCTTGCTGCTGATGCGTACGGCACATCTAACGGAATGAAGCTTTCCGGTTTTTGCTCAGTTCACGCTCAACTGCACGACCGATTCGATCCGCACAGTAATTTAATGTTACACTGCAATCCTTTCCGCTTCCCTGGACAATAACTTCACCACCTTTTCGCAGATTAACTGTGATAAGGCACTCTTTAAGAATGCCTCCCTTTGGCTCATTCAGGTCTGTCAAACTTACCGCTACCCCATTGATTGAATCGCCAAATCTACCGAGGGCAAAACGAAGCCGTCTTTCCAAGGTGGTACTTATTTTCTGATCCAGCTGTAACGGATGAGCTTTTATGGTAATCTTCATATATTTTTTGTATCGATGAAAAACGAGCGCCAGCCCGGAGATAAAAAGGGGAGATAAGCACAAACAGCGACTGATGCTCAAATTCGTTATGGTAATTCTTTTCGTTTACTCTTTCTGCTTCTCCTCAGATTCTTCTTTTTCCGCTGAGTCCTCTTCAGAATCTTTTTCTTCAGTGGTGCCCAATACCACGGCAGCCTTCTCTTTAACAGTGTCAACGGCCTGTTTTGCCGTCTCTGCAGCATCATCATTTACCTGATCAGCCTGATCACAGGCAGACAATCCTGCAAAAAACAGTACACTCAAAAGTATCAGACTCATTTTAATAGTTTTCTTCATTGCCCTAACTCCTTTGATAATATAATTGTTTTCAACTCCTGTTAAAAAGAGTAATCACTAAAATAGTTGCGACAATTAGATAAATATAACGTGAAGGTTCGATAAAATCGAACAAAGGAATGTTATGGAATGGCTTAATTACCATCACCTCTACTATTTCTGGACGGTTGTTCAAGAGGGCGGCATTACTGCCGCCAGTAAACGGCTTCACCTTGTACCATCCACTATCAGTGCACAGATCACCACGTTTGAAGAAACTCTGGAGATAAAACTTCTACAGCGAGTTGGGCGCAATATTGAACCCACTGAAATGGGGCAACTGGTATTCCAGTATGCCGATGAAATATTTTGTATGGGAAAGGAGTTAATGAATACTGTTCGTGGTCACTCCGAGGTCGGACGAATTCCTCTACGGGTTGGGGTCGTGGATGCGCTTCCCAAAATGATTGTCCGTGATCTTTTAGATCCGGTATTTAAGATGGAAGAGCCAATACGGCTTGTCTGTTATGAAAACAAAAAAGAGGCACTGCTGGCAAAACTTGCCCTGCATGAGCTAGATATCGTACTCAGTGATTCGCCCATTGGAACGGGCATGAGTATCAAGGCCTTTAATCATTCTCTTGGGGAGTGCGGGGTGACATTTTTTGGCGTGGACGAATTAAGGGAACCCCTACAACAAGATTTTCCCGATTCACTTAATGGAGCTCTCATGCTGCTACCCTTTCAGTCAACCACCCTGAGGGGAGACTTAGATTTATGGTTTGAGTCGCTTCAGATCGTTCCCCATATAGTGGGTGAATTTGATGATGCTGCCCTGCTCAAGGCCTTCGGCCAGAAAGGTGATGGTATTTTTATGGCACCAACGGTGATTGAAGATGAGATACGTCGTCAGTATCAGGTCTCTGTTGTTGGGCGAACGGAAGAAATAACATATCGATTTTACGCTATTTCTATTGAAAAAATTTTAACGCATCCGGCTGTTGTGGCAATATCGACCGCGGCTCGTCACAGCCTCTTTGCATAAGATTTGGATTAGCCGCCAAATCTTAGCAGTATTTCTTTCGGACAATACCTCTTTGTACAAACCGGCAATACGAATAATTTCTGATATTATTGATAGATCAGTAGGAAAAGATTTCACTTGGCAAGCCTAGGTTTTGGCGTACAGTGTACAGGTTAAGATGCTTCCCGATAAACGTAACAATCACTTTAGCGGGAAATAATACGACTCAAGGCTGAGACAGCCAGTGACAATGTCTACAATTTAATCTTATTCTTACTAATTACATGGCTACTATAGCCTTGCGATTTTCGCACTATATAGGTACTCCTGCTTTTTTGTTTTCAGCACAGCTCACCATTTTCTATTGAAAGATCTGGTGAGAGAAGTAGGCAGGAATTAAACAGTCAATACTATTGTTAAGAAAGCAAATTACGGTTAGGAGAATGACAGCAACTATAAAGACTTCTTAGTAAACATGATCTTGTTTTCTGTTTCTTCCTAACGCGCTGTTTCTTTAATTTTCTTCGTTTATCTTACGGTTATTCCTTTCTTTAAGGCCTATCAAATTTCAATTACAAAAGAGAACAGTTCTGATGGAATGGTCTTATTTTTTATTTCGTTTAATTCGTTTTGTTCGTAAGGAACGCTATTTTTTTCAAGACTCCACTCAAGTCAGAACAAACAGAAAATTGATACCCATATATCTAAATGGGACAATTTTGGGACAGTAGAAAGTATAATGACCGTACTACGCTATATCACTTGGGACAATCATGGGACACTGAATTGTCCCAGAGAGCACATTCACCCCAAAACGCAACAAACCCAGCCAGCTCATAACTGACCGGGTTTGCTATATTTACTGGTACGCCAGGCGCGGTTCGAACGCGCGACCTACGGCTTAGAAGGCCGTTGCTCTATCCAGCTGAGCTACT
>JAOZQU010000365.1 GCA_029932055.1 Desulfocapsa sp. | reverse complement strand
ATACCGGGAGGTGTCAAAGGTGGAGGAATAGGGATACTTCTTCTTGCCCTGGTGGGAATGTATTTTGGAATTGACCCTGCTTTGATAATGAATATGGCAGGAGGAGTGCCACAGGAATCTTCAACCATGGCGGATACGCCACCGCCAACAGCTGAAGAACAGGAGCTTGTAGACTTTATCTCAGTAGTCCTTGCAGATACTGAAGATACCTGGAATAAAATTTTCAAAGAAAAAGGTGGTACCTATAGAGAACCAAAACTTGTTTTGTTTACAGGCCAGGTACAATCTGCCTGTGGTTTTGCTCAGGCTGCCATGGGGCCCTTTTATTGCCCTGGCGATCAGAAGGTTTATATTGATCTGGCCTTTTATAAAGATCTTAAGAATCGATTGGATGCGCCGGGAGATTTTGCTCAGGCCTATGTTGTTGCACATGAAATTGGACATCATGTACAAAAATTGATTGGGATCAGCGATAAAGTTCAACAAGTACGCCAACAGTTGTCAGAAAAGGAATACAACAAGGTGTCTGTGAAGGTGGAACTGCAGGCAGATTGCTTTGCAGGGATTTGGGCTCATCATGCAGACAGAGTCCGTAATATTGTTGAACCTGGCGACATCGAAGAAGCCTTAAATGCAGCCAGCCGTATTGGTGATGATCGCCTGCAGCAGCAGGCGCAAGGCTATGTGGTTCCTGACTCCTTTACCCATGGGTCTTCAGCCCAGCGGGTTCACTGGTTTAAGACAGGATACACAGCTGGTACTCTGGAGGCATGTGACACATTCAGCAGCAGTCGTTTGCACTGAAATTCAATTCTTTAAAACGATAACACCTTGGTTGTTTTCGCTACATTTTTGCTCAAATCTTTCGCTATTCCGTAGTTTGGGTGATCCCTACGGAACGCCACGCTCAAGGTCTACTTAAGCGTACTTTATGTTGCATAACCAAAGATAAAGTATTATATTGTATACATGCAGAAAAACTTTTATATCTTCATGCAATTGCCGGACGGTCGCAAAGTTGTTGCCGGAAGACTGCTCTATGAAGCGCTTGCGGACGGTCAAGTCCAGAGTTATTTTCGTTATGAATCCTCGTGGATAACACACCCCGATACCTTTCCCCTTGATCCTGTTAATTTGCCGCTGGAATCTTCCGTTTTCCAGCTGAAATCCCGTACAGGCCTATGGGGCGTAATGGAGGATGCTCTACCTGATGCCTGGGGAAGAAGACTCCTCCAGGCAAGGCACATGGTGGATGTCTCCCGAGACAATAATATTGCACTTCTTCTCCTGACCGGATGGGCCGACCCCGGAGCAACAGGTTTTGCCGACACACTGAATATTCCAAACCGTATAATTACCCCAATGGATATGGAGATGACAGACCAGGCAATAACAGCATCCGAGGCATTTGAAAAGAATGCGGGAGTAGTCAACCTGCCGGATTTTTTTATTTCCGGTGGATCCTCAGCCGGTGGAGCTCGCCCAAAAGTTCTTGCCCGCTCACAAAAAAATCAGTACCTGATAAAATTCCCCAGCATCAACGATCCCTCACCGGAAATCATGGCACAGCTTGAGTTTTTTGGTATGAGTTGCGCTCAACAGTCAGCCATACCTGTTCCTGAATTTTTTCTTATCAAGGCATCAGCATCACGCATGGCACTTGCCGTTAAGCGCTTCGACACAGTGGAAACAAAAGGCAGACTTCATTTTTTAAGCTTCCAATCGCTGACAGGTGTCGATGAACAGCTTGGCCTCCCCTACTCCAGGATGGCGGATATCATAAAAAAAGTATCTGGCAAGCCTGAAAATGATCTAAAAAACCTGTATAAACAGATGGTCGTCAATACTCTTATCTGTAACTGTGACGATCACCTGAAAAATTTTTCCATGTTATACACTCCTGCGATTCAGCGATTTTGCCTCAGCCCTGCCTATGATATTGTACCCAATCTCTGGCAGCGTGAACATATTCTTTCCATCGGCGGCAAAATCAGCGATATAAACATTGAAGATCTGCTCCGCGAAGGAAAGCATTTCTCTCTATCCGCGCAGCGTTCCCTGTTACTCGTTAAAAAGGCCATACAGGGTGTAACAAAAGCATTTAAAAGCAATAAGGATATGCTTCAACTTTTGTCAGCGACACACCCCCTTTGCCACAGCCTCCTGATCACCATCCAGGAAAACATTGACAGCTTCAAAAGCCAATATGGAGTAGACCACATATGAATATTACAGAAATCATCAGCTCAATGGGCCTGCAAATGCGAAAAGCCAGGCAACTGAAGAATGACCGGCAAAAAGATCTTGCCGCCCGCATAGGTGTTTCCAGACTAACGATTATGAAGATGGAAAAAGGCGAAGCAGAAGCCGGTAGAGTTCCTCTGGAAACATGGCTCAAGGCCTCCGAGCATCTTGATCTCCTGTCCACATGGCAAGAAGTGATGATAATAAAGGCAGATCCTTTTGAGGTATACGACAAAAAGATCAGGCACGAGGAAGGAATCAGAAAAGGCAGGGTGAAAAAATTAAAACATCAAATCATGGGCGATTGATGTAACAGTCAACTTCAAAGTTAGTGTCATAAATAATAACACTTTCATCTTCGTATCGGTTCAGGAATAAGGAGTTATTCATTTGCGACTCCTAAGGACAAACAAAAAGGGTTTCAACCGATTCGG
>JAOZQU010000132.1 GCA_029932055.1 Desulfocapsa sp. | reverse complement strand
ACTTACGCTTTTTAGTACCTTATAAATTCTTTTCGTGTTTTTTTGAAAAGAATTTGGTGAAGGTACTTATGCCGGCTTACCGTTCATCACCGGTGTTAGTGCCTTACACCCTAATTCCTGACACAAAAACAAAGAAAGCGCTCTGCGCTGCGAATTAAGGCGCAGAGCACCAATGGTTTGATTACACCGCAGAGCGATGTAACCAGGGTAAACATTAATAATTAACCGTTATCAATTGATGATTGATTATTAGCAAACGCACCATCTTGACAATCCCCTGAAATAACAGAACAAATAATCAACAATCAATTATTAACGACCAATGACTAACGCTTAGCACGACGGCTATTCCCCCTAGCCCCGTTCCAGAACCTGCGCAAGATGAAGCACTTGCACCTCACTCCCTGCTGCAGCCAGCCCCTGCTGCCATTGCATAAGACATCCTGAACAGGTTGTGGTGACCACATCCGGTTTCAAAGCCAGAACATCCTTCACCAACTCATCACGAATACGCGCTGATATTTCAGGATGTGCCACATGGAAGAGTCCGCCTTGCCCGCAACAACGTGGGCCACCTGGAAGATCAAGGACTTCGATGCCGGTAATTCGTTGCAATTGCTCACGCGCCTTATCAACAGTTGCCGAGCCGTGACGCATGTGACAGGGATCATGATAAAAGACACGAGTTTTTTTTGTGCCAGCAGCATCTTTGTTCTGCTTATATTTGCCCAGATCCTCCAAAAAATCACTCAATTCCACCACACGTGCTGCCACCTGCTCAGCACGAACCTGCCATTTTTTATTATCTGCAAAAAGATCAGGGTATTTCTTTAACTGTGCAAAGCAGGAGGCACAGGAGACCAGTATTGGCCCGTTCCCTGCCTCCAATGTTTCAATATTTTTTCGTCCATTTTTTCTAGCTCCTTCCAGATCTCCTGCTGCCCAGTCAGCAAGACCGCAACAGGCAAGATCGTCAGGACAATCCAATGAAAAAGAATAATTGGCTAAAAGTGACCTGCAAGAGGCAAGGATATCAGGAAAAAGATAGCGTGACGCGCACCCGGGGAACCAGGTAAGGCGAGTTCCATCAGCTACACTTTGCGTACGCTGTTCACTGAAAGACACTGCCAGAGCATCATCCTTGAACAAGGCCAGTCGCCTCCTGAGTCCTGATCCTTCAGGAAGTCGATCAGCAAGTAATTTTTCTCCGGCACGGCCCAAAACACGAAAACCCGCTAAACTCCCGGGGTAATCCAAAAGTTTACGGGTCAAATATTTTTCATAGGCATGGGGACCGGCAAAAGAAGAAAAACTGTTCCTGGCAGCAACCAGTTCTTTACTGATATCAATGTGTCGTGGACATACAGCCATACAGGCGCCACACAGCAGACAGGCTGAAAAAATGTCCACAAAAACATTGCTGCTCTCTGCAAGTCCTAAGGTATCAAGAAGATGCAGTTTCCCTCTTGCAGTATGCGATTCTCTGCCACTTGTCCGAAAAACCGGACAGACGACAGAACAGGCTCCGCATTTTGCGCATGATGACAAGCTTCTCTTCCCGCCTCTTAGTGCCTTACTCTAATTTCTATCATAAAAAACAAGAAAACTTGAGAGTGGTTTGAGATTAATAAGTTACAAGTACCACCAAGGCACTTATGCCGGCTTTCATTACCGTCTACCTGTGTTATTTCGCCCAGAGTAAGTATGCTTTAATAAAAGTATCCAGGTCACCATCAAGCACCGTATCCACATTTCCGACTTCCACTTCTGTCCGGTGATCTTTAATCAACCGATACGGCTGTAAAACATAGGAACGGATCTGACTGCCCCAGGAAATACCTTTTTTATCTCCGTGCAGCCCTTCCTGCTGTGCCGCCTTTTTCTCTTTTTCAAGCTCATATAAACGGGCAGCCAGCATCTTCATGGCCATATCTTTATTTCTATGCTGAGAACGCTCGTTCTGACACTGAACCACTACCCCACTAGGCAGATGAGTGATACGGATAGCAGAATCGGTCTTATTAACATGCTGACCACCTGATCCGCTGGCGCGATAGGTATCGATACGTAAATCTTTATCATCAATTTCCACATCAATATTATCGTCAAGCTCAGGCATTACCATCACTGAAGCAAAGGAAGTATGACGCCTGCCACTTGCATCAAAAGGAGAAATACGAACCAGACGATGAATGCCAAGTTCCGAGCGCATATAGCCATAAGCAAAATGCCCTTTGATAATAAAAGTTACACTCTTGGTTCCTGCCTCGTCGCCTGCAAGGATATCCAGAATAGAAGCCTTAAAACCCTTAGCCTCAGCCCAGCGCAGATACATTCGCAACAAAATCTTTACCCAGTCCTGAGCTTCGGTACCACCAGCTCCTGCATGGATGGATATGATGACATTGGAGGCATCATGTTCCCCGGAGAACATACATTCCAGCTCAGCAACTTCGATACGTTCTTTCATACCAGGCAGAGAGTCGGCAACTTCCTGCTCGATGTCGCTGTCCTTTTCCTCTGTTGCCATTTCGAGTAAAAGACCGGTCTCTTCCAGCTCACCCCAGCCGTCTTCCCAACCCTTAATAACATCCTGCAGCTGCCCCAGTTCCTTCTGAACCTTTTTGGCCGTATCTGCATCATCCCAGAACCCCGGCATCAAGGTTTGTCGCTCCAGTTTTTCCAGATCATCTTTTCGGTGATCTAAGTCAAAGATGCTCCTTCAAGGCCAGCATTCGACCTTTCAGATCCTGCAGTGTCTGTTTCGAGACCGCGGCTCCTGTTTCTGTTGACATATTAATATCTCCAAATTTTCTTTATTTGATGAATTCGTAAAAACTCAAACTTTCGCTATCCCGTCATTCCCGCATAGGCGGGAATCCAGCCATTTCAAGACGTTCTGGATTCCAGCCTATGCGGGAATGACGAAGCAGGGAACTTTTTACGAGTTCATTTTATTTGAATTTTTGTTTTTTGTCTTTTTATTCTACCCGCACTCACAAAACCAACAAATGCCAGTATGAAACAGGCAGGAGCAAAAAGATATCCGCCACGGACAAAAATTGTTCGATCTTCCCTGATCTGTACCCGCTGGACTGCTTCCCAGGGGGCAAACAGAGGTGACAGCTGCTGCAAACGTCCCATGGGATCAATAAAAACGGAGAATCCAGTATTTGCCGAGCGAACAATCGCCCGCCGTGTCTCTACAGCCCGCACTCTGGTCATGGCCAGAGTCTGATACGGAGCACTCGAGCGTCCATACCAGGCATCATTGGTCATATTCACCAGAAGATTGGCACCCGCATCTACCCATTTTCTGGAAATATCTCCAAAGATGGATTCGAAGCAGATTAATACTCCAATCCGTGCCTTCTTACAAGCAGGGGGATTACGAATTTCTCCTGAACTAAAATCTCCCACAGCCTCAACCAATGGCGCAATAAAAGGTAGAAAACGTTGTAAAGGAACATATTCTCCAAATGGCACCAAATGACTTTTAGAGGTACGGGCAGCAATGTCTCCATTGGTATCAAAAAGTAAGCTGGAATTGAAAAAATTTATTTCTGTAGACTGCAAGTTTTCTCTTTCGTACCAAGGTGCTCCGGCCAGAAGCATTACCTGCTCTCCGCTCACAAGTTGGGTAATAGGAGCAAGAAGCGGATGCTTCACGGGATAAAACGGCAGCGAAGTTTCAGGCCAGACCAAAAGCTCCGGTACTGGTGTTTTACTCATCAGAAGCCGACTCTGTTCGATATACCCCCGCACTGTTGAGCCCTGCCGGGAAGGATTCCATTTCTGCCCCTGGTCCACATTCCCCTGAACCACAGCCACATTCATGAACTCTGCTTCTTCAAGTCCTGTTTCGAGTTGCTGCCAACGCCAGCCGGAATAAAAGGCCGTTACAATAATAATGAGGCAAACAGGGATTGCCGTTTTCCCCATCACTTTTTTCTTACCACTGTATAGAACAAGAAGTGAAAAAAAAGTATTGAGCATGACAATCAGAAACGTCAAACCATAATGCCCCCAGATATCAGCAGACTGCAATAAAAAAGGCACACCAACCAGACCGTAGCCAAGGTCCATCCAGGGAAATCCGGAAAACAGAAAAGAGCGTAGCCAATCCAACCCAACCCAAGTACATGGGATCAGGCACAAACAAAACAATGGGGAACACTGTTGCACAAACAGCCGGGCAAGCAGGACAAAAAGAACAAGATAGCCCGCCATATACAAACAGAGCAACAAGAGAGCCGGAATTGATACAAACAGAGGCAACCCACCATACCGACCCAGCACAAAAACAATCCAGTAAAGTTGCAGAAGAAAATGTCCCAGGCCAACAAACAAGCCAGACAGCAACGCCTGTCTTCCGCTTCCTTTGCAGACACTCACCAGCAGAGGAACACAAGCCACAGCAAGCAACGGCCAGAATTCGCCCCCCCCTGGAAGAGCCAGCCAGAGCAGAAAAATCGTGGCACTGCTTAGGAGTCTGTCCGAGAACACCCAAACTACGGGTACAAGTGCCCTTTTCCCCCAACTCTTCGTTATTTGCAAAATTTTATCCTCGGAATATCAACTATATGCCTGTGGTAAAATTTTCCAAATGCCTCGATTTGAGAAAAAATTGCTATTCTCGGACAGACTCCTAGTAGCAACGCAGTACGAGTGGAAAAACCCATCAGTCTTTGTCGCTTGCCACAGGTAAGCGGGCAACCCGCAATAGATCAACCTGACGTTTTGTAGCGCTGAGAACAGTAAATCGCAAGCCCTCAGCATCCACAGTATCTCCAACCCTGGCCAGACGACCAAGCAGAAAAATTACAAATCCACCAATTGATTCATAACTTCCTTCAACCATTTCCACCCCAAATCGGTCTTCAATCAGTTCAATATCAGCCTGAGCTTTGACCTGAACAGTATTTTCATCAATTTCCTGTAACAGAGTCCTGTCCACATCATACTCATCGTCAATTTCACCGACAATTTCTTCCAGAATATCTTCAAGTGTTACCAAACCACGCACTGTTCCAAACTCATCAGCCACCACCGCAACATGAGCTTTATTCTTCTGAAATTCTCTTAACAAATCAACAATGGGTTTTTCTTCAGAGATTACCCATGGCGGATTCAGATAATTTGCAATTTCCTTGCCTTCCTCGCCTCGGGCACATATGCGCAGTAAATCTTTTGCATGCAGAATGCCTACTATATTATCACTATTTTCTTTATAAATAGGGATACGGGTAAAACCTTTTTCAATCACCAAATCAATCAGTTCACTCATTTCTGTACTGACGTCAGCACTTACGATTTCAGTAGAAGGCGTCATCACCTCACCTACCAGAGTGTCATGAAAATCGAAGATGGAATTGATCATTCGCTCTTCGAGTGATGAAATCAGGCCCTGTTCTTCGCCTTCTTCAAGGAGTTCCTGAATTTCCTGCTCCAGGTCTTCGGTGGTTTCAGGGGGCCTCCCAAAGGGGATCAGTGCTGCCAATCGAGATAAAAAAGTCTTCCTTGTAACCGGAGTGGTCTGCTCGTCTAAATTTTCTTTTGTCATATTTATTTGATAAAGATACGTCCTTTTTTCAAACGGTTTACAAACAGACACTTCCAGCGCGAAAGAATCTGTCGAGTTTGAAAACACATTTTCTCTTTTCTAATTGTTATCCTATGACTATAGTAGGCATTATTCAATAATGTTGCTAAAAAAAAACTTACTGTGCTAAATTAATCTACCTTAAAAAATTTCACAGAATACGCTAGGGTACAGGTTAGAAACTACTTTTCTCCTGTACCTTTGTCACGATAAGAGGATAAAATTGGACGGAAAGGTTCTTATTGCAAACAGGGGCGAGATTGCTATCCGCATCATGGAGGCCTGTAAAGACTTAGATCTTGACTATGTTGTCGTCTATACTGATGCAGACGAAGATTCAGAGCATGTTCAGCGCAACATCACTAGTGGCCCGGATCAAAATGCCTGGCGTATTACCAGTTACACAGAGCCCAACGATCTCTTTGCCGTGGCCACTCACACAAGATGTACGGCCATCCACCCTGGATACGGCTTCTTTTCAGAAGATTTTCGTTTCGCAAGACGTGCCACCATTCGTGACCATTCACTTATCTTCATTGGGCCCAACTGGGAAGTCATCAAAAATCTCGGTGACAAAATCAACACCAAACGAGTGGCCAATGAGCTGAACATCCCCACCATTCCAGGTACGGACGCCCCCATTTACAATGAGATGGAAGCCGAGGACATTGCCCATCACCTGCTGGAAAGCCAAAAGGTGGAGGGAATTAAAAACCCTTCTATCCTCATCAAAGCTGCTGCCGGTGGCGGTGGTATGGGCATTGAAGAAGTCACAGAAATCGAACAGTTTCGCCGTATTTACCGCCAGGTACAGAGTTATGCAAAACGTCAGTTTGGAGACGGCGGAGTACTGATTGAACAATGTCTCACGGATTACAACCATCTGGAAGTACAGCTCCTCTGTTCCCAGCATGGTGAACGCATTCATTTCAGTTCCCGAAACTGTACCATCCAGTCCACAGGTCGTCAGAAACGAGTGGAAGCAGCACCCGGCTTCCATGCATCCTGTTTTGACTATGATTTTGACGAAAAAAAAGTCCTCGATCAGATTGTAGAATATTCCCTGAAACTGGCCGCCCATGTCCGCTACGACAATGTCGGCACCTGGGAGTGGATCGTCTCCCGTTCAGGACAACCTTATCTGCTCGAAGTCAATACCAGAATCCAGGTGGAAAATGACGTTTCCGCCCGTATCAGCTATCTGGACAACAAGCATCCCAATCTCATTCGGGAACAGATCAGACTGGCACTTGGGGAAAAAATGGGCTACAAGCAAAACAGTGTGGAATTCCGCGGAGCTTCCATTGAATTACGTATTGTGGCCGAAGACACCAGACGTGGTTTTGCCCCCTGGATCGGCACCATCACTGAATTCACATTTCCCGACCATGACTGGTCAACTGTTTACACCCATGTTCCCTTTGACCGACCCTACACTATTCCCAGTGAATATGATCCGAATCTGGCCCTGGCTCTTGTGTGGGGAGACAATATGGATGAAGCCAAAGAACGTGCTGCCAGCTTCATTGATGAAGTGCGAATCAAAGGAGAGGATGCCCGGGGTGGCTCTATTATCACCAATCTTGACTATTTAAAAAACAACCTGAGCCGGCTACTGACCTTTTAACAATAATGTCGGAACAATATAATATGACTGAACTATTAAAAGCACTTCAAAAAATCGAAGAGCGCATTAACTACCTTATACAGATCAAAGATTTCACTAATTGGGGAAATCTTAATGGTTATAAGGAGACCTGTACTGATCTCAAACAGAACCCGTACGAATATCATGAAGAACAGTTCCAGGTTGAAATCCGCAAGCTGGATGAATCAATCACCTTCCTGGAAGAACGCGCCGAAGAGCAACTGACCCCAATGGAACGTGTTCGTATCGTACGTACTGTTGAACGTTTCAGCCTCAAAGATATCCTGGAAAACGTCTACGAAGACTACACCGAACTTGGTGGCCAGGACGAAGCCAACATTGATCCGGCCATGGTCTGTGCCAAGGCAACCATCGTTCGAAAAATCAAGAACAAGCCCTATACCGCAACTGTCATGGTCATTGGCCAGGAGACCGGCCACGGTGAGGAATTTCGTAATGGTGGATCCTGCAAACCCGAAGGCAATGAAAAAGCGCTGCGATATATGAAAGTTGCCGAAACTGAAGGCATCCCAATCCATTTCTACGTCTTTACGCCCGGCTCCTTCCCCATTGAAGAATACCCGGGAGCAGCCCAGCAGATTGCCCGTAACATCTATGCAATGACAAAATTACGGATACCGCTTATCTCCATGATCTCGGAAGGTGGATCCGGTGGAGCCGAGGCCATTGGTCTTTCAGATTTTCGTCTTATGTGCTCCCATGGATATTATTCAGTTATTTCTCCTGAAGGAGCAGCTGCCATTGAGGGTAAAATCCGTGAGGGTGAAAAAGTTCCCAAGGAACTGATCGAAACATGTGCCGACCGCCTTAAGCTGACGGCAATAGACAACCGATCGCTGGGAACCATTGATGCCATTGTCAAAGAACCCCCCCTGGGAGCACGCCACGATGATTTTGCTTTCTTTGCCCAGATCCGTGCGGAAATGACCCGTGCCACAGATAAGGTTGTCCTTGCCACAAAAAGCTTTAAAGCCTTCCGTGACTGGGAAAATAAAAGAAGGAAAAAAAAGACAGAACGAAAAGATCTGGCCATTGATATTCCCTGGGATCTTAACTTGGATGAACAGCGCAGGCTTTTAGTTCAACGCTCAAAAAAATATCGAGAAATGGGCATGCTTGGCTTTAGCGGCCACCCTGATCCCACTGAAACATTTTTCAAACAGTTTCAGGAAAAAAGTGAACATATATATTACAACCTGCGCTACGATGTTGTAAAAAATTCTCAAAAACAAATCAAAAAAATATTCAGAGAAGTCTCAGGAGAGAGTTCTGTGATGATAAAGCGCCTCTCCACTCCTCTGACAACAGTGAAAAATTTCTTTGCAAAAGATGGCGCAAAAAAAGATTCTCCAGTTCATATTACTTATAACAAGACGACTCCGACAACAACACAACCCATTCAGGATCCTCTGGAACTGACAGATAATTACATAAGCCCACTGGCCAACGAAGATCGGACAGTCACCTGCCCCAACAGCCATAAAAATGGATGTAAAGATCTCTGGATACCAGACCTCTATGGTGAATTCGGGGGGGTATGCGAAAACTGCGGGCACCACTTTCCACTGGAATACAAATGGTACCTGCATAACATCTTTGACCCGGATTCCATCTTCTTTTTTGCAACAGATATTACTTCCGGAAACCCCTTAGGTTATGAAGGGCTTGATGCACGACTCAAAGCTTCTAAAAAGAAAACAGGACGTAAATCCGGGAACCTTACCTTTACAGCCAAGGTCATGGACATCAAAATCGTCGTCTCCATGCTGTACCAGGATTTCCGAAGTGGTACCGTGGGCTCGGCAGAAGGTGAAAAATTTGTACAGGCCTGTGAACTTGCAATACGAAAAAAACGCCCCCTCCTCTCCTATGTTCATACCACAGGCGGTATTCGCATCCAGGAGGGTACTTTAGGCGTCACCCAAATGCCCAAATGTACCATGGCCGTCCGTGAATATATTGATGCGGGTGGGCTTTACATCGTTGTTTATGACAACAACTCCTACGCAGGGCCTGTTGCCAGTTTCCTGGGATGCTCACCATACCAGTTTGCCATCCGTTCCAGCCGTGTTGGATTTGCCGGAATTCGTGTAATCAGGGAAACAACAGGAACCGACATTCCACCTGATTATCACTCAGCCCGCAATGCCTTAAAACGTGGACACATTCAGGGTATCTGGGATCGCCGGGACTTCCGCCGCAATCTTCATAAATCTCTGATGACCATGGGTAGCCACAACCTGTATTACAGATAAGAGAAAAAAAACAACAAATCTCGAACAGGACAACATGCCTGTTCGAGATTCTGCTGTTCTTCATTAGAAAAACAACCCTAACCAACTTCCCGCCCTTTTCCCTAAAGTTTGCCACCTGACCTGTCGATACAGTGCCATAGCTCGCTCATACATTTTTCTCAACGGATTGAGGAGGTGCAGTATGACTCTATGGCAATTTTCCATACACGACAGGGACGTCAGTTACGGAAACCGTAAACGTAAGCTTTTTAACTCGCAAAGAATGTAACGAACCCTTTAAAGATCGATTCTGGTGCCCCAAAAAGAACTGGTTCAGGAAAGAGGCCTGCCCCTTTATAAACAGACGTGAGTGCGAGAACTTCACTATCATGAGTGGAGAAAAGCTCGCCAGGTTTTAATCAAAAACACTTATCGGAAAAAACAAACGAATATCAGTCACTGACTTTTACGACGCTTGACGGATGACACCCCTTGTGCTATTAGTTGCCAAGACTTATTTTCCTTTATGAAGGAAATGGGCCGTTAGCTCAATTGGTAGAGCATCTGACTCTTAATCAGCAGGTCCGGGGTTCGACTCCCCGACGGCCCACCAG
>JAOZQU010000364.1 GCA_029932055.1 Desulfocapsa sp. | reverse complement strand
CAGGCCTAGTCCGGTACCGCTTTGGCCCATCACCTTTTTGGTATAGAAGGGTTCAAAGATATGCCCCAGATCCACGTCGGAAATACCGGGGCCATCGTCCTGGACAGTTATCACCACATAATCACCAGGCTTAAGATTATGTTCTAATTGATCTTTATTTGATTTGATTTGCCGATTGGAGGTGGAAACAGAAACATTTCCTCTATCCTCAATGGCTTCCACTGCATTACCCATCAAATTCATAACGATTTTTTTGATATGCATGGGAGAGCAGAGAATAATGGGATATGGCGCATCAAGTTCCTTGGTGCAGACGACGCCGGAATGACATGAGATAAGTTTCTTATATTCAGGAGAACACAAATATTCGTCAATCAACACATTGATGTCATACGGTTCTCTTGTACTGGCTGCTCCCCTGGCAACAGTGAGAAGATCGTCCACCACAGTTGCAGCTCGTTTACCAGACTGCTGTATTGCTTCAATGGGTCCTCTTAGTTCACTGGATTCAGGCAATTGGAGAAGCAATAACTCTGGGTAACTGGTGATTCCAGAGAGAATATTATTTAAGTCATGGGCAACACCACCAGCCATCATACCTATGGCCTCCATCTTTTGTGACTGGTGCAGTTGATTTTCCAATTGTTTTAATTCCGTGATGTCTTTTGCAATGTGAACAATAAATTGTACATCATTGTTTTGGTCAAGAATTGGAGAAGACGATATATGAAAAATCTTATCTAGTTTCTTATGTTCGATTGTTACAGCATGAGTGTTTTTATCCTTAAGCGTACTCATTGCCGGACAGTTAAAACAGAAATTTTGAAGACCAAAAAAAACTTCATAACAGTACTGCCCTATAATTTCACCATAACCCTTTCCAAAAAATTCAACGGCTGCCTGATTGGCCCTGACAATACGCATGCTTGTATCATGGAGAGTTACAATGTCAGGGATTGCATCAAAAGTTTTTTCCCATTCTTTTTTTGCCCTCATCAGATTTATTTCTGCTTCCTTCCGGCTTGTGATGTCAAGATGTGTTCCTGCTGCCCGAAAAGGTGCGCCGTCTTGAGAAAATTCTACAATTTTTCCACGTCCTAAAATCCATTTATAATGACCGTCTTTTGTTTTGAAACGAAATTCCACGCTCCATTTTCCCGAATATTTTTCTATACTCTCCTGAATCTGTTGTACTACTGAATCCCTGTCTTCGGGATGCAACAGGTCTTCCCAAGTTGCAAGAGTGTGAGGCAATTCTGTATAATCATAGCCAAGCATAGAAAAATATCTGGGGTTGCAATACAGATCATTCGTCTCCATATTCCAATCCCACATAGCAATATCTGCACCTTCCAGAGCAAGTTGCAAACGCTCTTCACTCTGTTCCAATGCAATTTGAGCCTGTTTTTGTTCGGTAACGTCTCTGATCGTTCCGTCCACCCCAAGAACATTGCCTTCACTGTCCTTATAGAACTGTGTATTTGCTGCTGCCCACCATATTGACCCATCCTTTCGTTCTAATTTTGCGACAAAGTCATTCGCATATCCATCTTCTCTCAATAACGCCAACAAAGATTCTCTATCAGCAGAATCTATATAAAATCCTGATATCTGTCTGCCAATGACTTCCTCAGCTGCATAGCCGGACATTTTTTGGACTGACTTGGATATGTAAACAACGAGACCATTTATATCCGCTCGATATCGGATGTCTGGAGTTTCATCAATGAGAGTTCGATATTTTTCTTCACTTTGTTTCAATGCCTCATTGATAATTTTCAACTCTCTGTTCTTTCTTCCCGCCTGAAGTTTTGCTCCAAAAATGACAACGATAAAAAGTGCTGCAACAATAACCAACGCAGCTTTAAGCCAGTCAGGAAAAACCTCGTTTATTTGATGAGTTATCTCCGCCTCAAAATATTTTTTCAGCAACTGGTAATACAATGAGTCTTGATCTGCGACCAGTTGTGCCATATGAAAATTTATTGCATTTGCAAGAAGAGGAGTTAAGGGGGAATGCCTGGGAAAGGCAAACTGTAGTGTAACAGGATTAAAAATTATTGATGTTTTTTGTACATCATAATTCAGCTCATTTTTATTACCGAAATTCCTGTTGGTTATTCCAGCGTCAACTCTGTTTTGATCAATTGCCTGGAATACTTCAACGTAACTGTCAAACTCAATAAATGTGCAGGGAATATTGAATTTTCGTAACAGTTCCCTGAAACCTCTTTCACTCTCAAGATTAGAACTTCCTCTAAGAGCGGCTATTTTTCTGTTTTTCAAATCATTAATACATTTGATGTCGCTATTATTTTTATTAACATACAGGCGTGCCCAACTCATAAGCACTGGTTCTTCAGAGAAAAAATATAACTCATTCCTTTTCTCCGTATATGCTACGTCAGGTATTATATTGATTTCTTCTCTCTCTAATGCCGCAAGATTTTCACTCCAGGTTCCATGAATGTACTTGATTTCCCAGTTTTCTTTTTCTGAAATATAGTTAAGAAGTTCAGGCCAAAAACCTGAAACATCATTGTTTTCATCGGTAAAAATTTTAGGGTAATTCTCATAGGTACCGACTTTTACGGAAACTGTTTCAGTGCCGGCGAACAATGATTCGCAAGGAAGACCGATTATAAAATAAGAAATGATAAAAAAGAAAAATGCAAGAGGATACAAATA
>JAOZQU010000363.1 GCA_029932055.1 Desulfocapsa sp. | reverse complement strand
TTCTAGCTGGCTTTGCAACTCCATACCGAGTTATCGAAAAACACCTCCCCACATTACTTATTGAATACGCGAAGACATACAAGGATATAATTGATGGAAAGATCAAGTCTTCAATACGCGCATTTCCAGAAATGGCATTATTCTATCTGTTTCAAGCCCTGTCAAGAAACTGTTTTTCTTATGAGTTTTTTCTTGATGCACTTGAACTATGCATCGTTGAAATCCTTGACAATGAGACTATTGATGAAACAACAAAAATACACGCCCTCTATTTCATATATGTTGTTTTCATAGATCTGGAACAGGAAAATCCGTTTGATAACTTGTTAGAAAATTTTGGAGGAAAGATACCTGTTCAGATGCAAATAGCAATAGAGTACGAAACAAAGGATGTCAAAAACGTATCAGCAATACTCAGGAAACAAAGAAAAAAATTCGCTAAAATGCAGAAACGTGCAAGCCCTAATATGAAAAAGTCTTTAGATCAAATATTCAATACCCCACTTGAGGATGTGAAAAAAATAGCAAAATCAGATTAGCCTGGGCTCTCTCATCTTATAATTGCTTGGTGAAAAAGAGCCAGAAGGTTACGATTACCAATCTTTGATGGATAACTGGATTGCCGAGCCTATTTCAAAAAGTCAACATACCTCCCCTGTATTTTGACTCAATCAGTCGCAAGTGTACAAGTCAAATACCTAAACAATAACTGACAGAAAATAAGCATGACAAAGGAGTTAAGCATCAGGGACGAATTGACTGAATTCATCCTCTACACCACACCGGGCGGCAAGGTGAAGGTAGAGATATTCTTTCACAATGAGAATATCTGGCTTACCCAGAAACGGATGGCCGAGCTTTTCGGGGTGCTGCGTCCCTCGATAACCAGACATCTGAAAAATATCTTTACCACATGTGAGCTGGAAGAGAATTCAGTATGTTCAATTTTGGAACATACTGCCGAAGACGGTAAAAAGTACAAGACCAAATATTACAATCTTGATGCCATTATCTCGGTGGGCTATCGGGTGAATTCCACCCAGGCCACCCGGTTCAGAATATGGGCAACGGAGCGTCTGAAAGAGTACATGCTTAAAGGGTTTATCCTTGATGATGAACGCCTTAAAAATGGCCGATATTTCGGCAGGGATTACTTTCGTGAACTACTGGAGCAGGTTCGCTCAATTCGGGCCAGTGAGCGGCGCATCTATCAACAAATCACTGATATTTTTGCCGAGTGTTCCATCGACTATGATCCAGAATCGCCAACGACTAAAAACTTTTACGCAACAATTCAGAACAAGTTTCATTATGCCATCACCGGTCACACCGCCGCAGAAATTATGCCATCAGAATGCAGATGCAGGTAAGAAATTCATGGAGCTGACCACCTGGAAAAATGCACCTGACGGTCGAATTCTCAAGTCAGACACCGGGATTGCCAAAAATTACCTGAGGGAAGAGGAAATTAAACGGTTGGAGCGAACCATTTCAGGCTTTTTCGACTATATTGAAAACATAATTGAAAACCGAACTACCTTCACCATGGTTGAGTTTGCTGCAAGTGTGGATAAATTTCTCTCTTTCAACGAGTACAGGATTCTTGACGATAAGGGAAGTGTCTCCCATAAGCAGGCTATGGCAAAGGCCTCTTCCGAGTATGACTGTTTTAGCAAGACACAGAAAATCGAATCCGACTTTGACCGAACAATGAAGCAGCTTAGGGGAAAAGAAAACAGGAAAGAGAATAAATAGACAGGGCTGGACGACAGCAGATTTAGCAGTTGTCCATACTGAATTTCTTCGCCGCCTTGGCGAAACTTGACGTTATTATCAAAGATGAAGGATGAAAAATATAAAGAACAGTCGCAAGGAAAATACGTTGGTAAAGAAAAAAACCGGCATCGCAGTTCCCGTTGCCGCACCACTGGCAGAAATGTCTGATGATTATCATGCCTTTATTAAAGACCTGAAAAGCCGCATTAAGCAGGAGCGGGTACGGGCTGTCCTGTCTGCTAATTCTGCCCTGGTAATGATGTATTGGCATATTGGCTCGGCCATTCTTGCCAAACAAAAAGATCAGGGGTGGGGTGCAAAGGTAATTGACCGAATGTCCTATGATCTGAAAGAGGAATTCCCGGATATGACAGGGTTTTCTCCCCGGAATTTGAAGTATATGCGTAAATTCGCTGAATGCTGGGATAATGAGAAAATAGTGCAACGCACCGTTGCACAAATTCCATGGCGCAGCAATATTGCCTTAATCGATAAATTAAAAGATACTGCAATAAGGCTCTGGTATGCCAGACAAACCGTTGAAAATGGTTGGAGCCGAAACATTCTTGTCCTGCAAATTGAGTCACAACTTCATAAACGGATTGGCCGAACCGCCAATAACTTTGAAGCAGCCATGCCACCCCTTGACTCTGACATGGCAAATCAGATTTTCAAAGATCCCTATATTTTCGACTTTCTCGGTACTGCCGACATTCGCCGTGAACGGGAACTTGAAAACAAACTTATCGAACATATGGAAAAATTCCTGCTGGAACTGGGGCAGGGATTTGCCTTTGTGGGCAGGCAGGTGCATCTTGAGTTCAGTGATCAGGACTTTTATATAGACCTTCTTTTTTATCATCTTCAATTGCGCTGCTTTGTGGTGGTGGAGCTGAAATCCGGCAAATTTGAACCGGG
>JAOZQU010000131.1 GCA_029932055.1 Desulfocapsa sp. | reverse complement strand
ATATTGGCAAGGCAGTGGATCATGAAGTTGAGGGATCCCATGCTATCATTGGTCGGGATCTTGCCAAAAAATATGGTGAATCAGAAGAAGTTGTCTATGCCATAGGAGCTCATCACGAAGATCAGCCACCACAATCAGTACTCGATGTTCTGGTACAGGCTGCCGATGCCCTTTCCGGGGCGCGTCCGGGTGCACGTAAAGAAATGCTGCAATCCTATGTCAAACGACTGGAAGATCTTGAAGCCATTGCCAGTGCTTTTGATGGTGTCGAAAAATCCTATGCCATTCAGGCAGGTCGTGATCTGCGCATTATCGTAGATTCTCAGAAGGTTAAGGATGGTGAAGCCACCCTTCTCAGTCAGGATATTGCAAAAGCCATTGAAGAAAAACTCACTTACCCTGGTCAGATTCGTGTGACTGTTATTCGAGAAACTCGTGCCATCCAGTACGCCAAGTAAATTTTCCACAAACGTAACAATTCAGGAGCACCCCAAGGGCACTTTCTCTGGCGGCGCCTGCACAGATATGGGGCACTTCTAAACAGTTACAGGACAGCAGTTAGGCAAATTACCAGCTATCACCTGAATAGTTACCCACAAACAATTAAGACAAGTTACAATGCCAAGCATAGAAGAACAGATCACCCTGCTGGAAAGGGGTATAGTTGATTGCATAAGCCATGATGAACTGGTTAAAAAACTGAAAAAATCTCAGGAAACCGGAGTGCCTCTGCGAGTGAAGGCCGGATTTGATCCCACCGCACCGGATCTCCATCTCGGACATACTGTTTTACTGCAGAAATTAAAACATTTTCAGGATTTTGGGCATGACATCTATTTTTTAATTGGTGACTTTACGGGAATGATTGGTGACCCAACAGGCAAGTCTGAGACTAGAAAGGCACTGACTCGCGAGGACGTTGCTGCTAATGCAGAAAGTTATAAAGAGCAGGTTTTTAAGATTCTTGATCCTGAAAAAACACGGGTCGTCTTTAACTCTGAATGGCTTTCCAAGCTCGATTCCTTTGATATGATCCGTCTTGCATCTGAGCTGACCGTAGCCAGGATGCTTGAACGAGAGGATTTTAAGGTTCGTTTTCGTGAAGGAAATCCTATTTCCATTCACGAATTTATGTATCCTCTGATTCAAGGCTATGATTCAGTTGCACTCGAGGCAGACATCGAGTTAGGCGGTACTGATCAACTCTTCAATTTACTCATGGGGCGTGATCTGCAGCGTTCACGAGGTCAGGCACCCCAGGTGGTAATCACGCTTCCTCTCCTGGAAGGCCTTGATGGTGTTAATAAAATGAGTAAATCTTTGGGTAATTATATTGGTGTTTCCGAATCTGCCAATGATATTTATGGAAAAGTTCTTTCCGCCTCAGATGAGCTTATGTTTCGTTATTACGACTTGTTGAGTGATTTGAGTAGTGATGAAATAGCAGTCTTGAAGAAGGATATGGAATCAGGCAAACTGCATCCCAAAGAAATTAAAAAACAGTTGGCAAGAGAACTGACAGCTCGTTTCCATTCACATGATGCCGCAATACAGGCAGAAGAAAATTTTGAAAAAGTTTTTCGTAAAGGAGGACTGCCGGATGATATCGCCCAGAAACAAATACAGGCTGAAGAGGATATCTGGCTCCCTCAACTCCTGGTGGACTTGGAAATGGTTAAGTCCACATCAGATGGTCGCCGGATGATCAAACAGAATGCAGTGTCTCTTGATGGAAAGAAGATCACGGATTTGAAGATGAATGTGTCGCCTCAGGGAGAAATACTTGTGAAGGTTGGAAAACGTCGTTTTTGTAAGGTGCTTTTTGAATAGATACATTGAAAAATAACAAAAAAAAGGCCTGTCGAACACTGTTCGACAGGCCTTTTTTTGTTTGAAACTACAAAACTTAGTTGAGCAGTTGCTCTTCCTCTACATTGCTACAATCACTACATATTCCTGAGAATTCAATGTGATGACCAAGAACCTGATAGTTACTGAGATCTGCAGCAGTTTTGTTGATATCTGACATTACCGGTATTGCAATATCATCAACCTTGCCACAGCTGAGACAACGGATATGGTAATGAGGCTCAATAGTAGCATCAAAACGTTTCTGGGTGCCACCTACTTCAAGTTTTAAGATAATTCCAGTTTCTGCCATGAGCTCAAGATTTCTATAGACAGTTCCAAGGCCTATACGTGGAAGGCGTTTTCTCACCATGTCATAGACTTCATTAGCTGTGGGATGAGAAGTCACTTTACCGAGTTCTTCGAGTATGATTTGACGTTGTGTTGTCAAGCGCATTTGTGGAGTAAGTTGCATTGGGTATCCTTGCTATTATTGGTAATTGTTCTTGTTTTCTAATATTATCCTAATATTTCTAAATATCAAGGGAATAATGCAATGAAACAGAGTTTCTTAATAAAATATTAATATTCTTCATGTATAGAAGAAGGGGGTAATAAGTTAGAATTTTCAATGTATTGCAGGGTTGTAATAACCAAATTGTAGTTCCGGAAAGTTGTTTTTAATCTTTTGCATCCAATTTCTCATACCCATTGAGGGAATTGACTGGTCGAAGTCAATACTCTGCAGGTACCACTCGGGATCAATATTCAAATTTCGTAATTGAATACGATCCGGTTGACAAGTGTTCAGCAGGGCACAAAGTGCATCAAATTCTTTTGTTGAATCTGTGAAACCCGGAAGAATGAAATAGTTCAAAGATACAAACTTATTGGCTTCCTTCATCACCTGAATAGATTCGAGGACATCAGAAAGCGAAAAGTTTTTCGGGCGATAGTAGTTGCGGTGATAATGTTCCTGAGCAGAGTTCAGGCTCACGCGAAGGCTATCAAGACCAGCACCGGCCAAACGTTTAACCGCCTGTGGCAGACTGGCGTTTGAGTTGAGATTGATGGTGCCGCGGGCACATTTTTTTCGAATTGCAATAATTGCTTTTTCTATGGTATCAGCCTGGAGGAGCGGTTCCCCTTCGCAGCCTTGACCAAAACTGACAATTGCATCCTCTGCTTTTTGTAAGTGAGGAATGGCTATTTCGGAGATTTCAGCAGGAGTGGGTACAAATTGTATTCTGTCCTGGGTGGCTGAACATTTTCCAGACGTTTGCAGCGATATACAGCCGACACACCTGGCATTACAAACCGGAGACGTGGGTAATGGTGCTTCCCAGCGGCCAAGAAAATAGTTTCTCGCTGCAGGGCAGGCGTAGGTAAGACAACATTTGCCAAGGTGCTGTATCAGCCTGTTGTTTTTATGCTGCTTGAGTTTCCTGGCAGTTTTTGAGTTGATCTCTGTTTGATTGAATTGTGCACTATCCTGACGGATATCTTTGTCGCTGCGAAAAGCTGTGGTCCAGAAGCGATCTTTGTACCAGCCTATAGCCGTATAAGCAAACAAAGGAAGCCGTGGTGCATTGTTGCTGGTTTGATAGGCACTGTTCAGGATAGCGGTGTGTGCAGGAGACATGAAGGCTGAAACAGCCTGGATTTTTTCTCCTGTGTTGAATGGATCGTCTTCCAGCAAAAGGGCTTCGCCGGAATTCACGTCACAACCTATTGGTAGACGACCGGGAAGAATAAAAAGTTCGCTGCCTTCCGGAAGGGGAATGAAATCATTTTTGGAAGGGAGTAGAAAGTTTCCGGCGCTCATGCCTGCGGCATGCAGATCCTGGAAATCCGTTATATTTCCCTGAGCGTCGGCGTATACAAGACAGGGTTGTTCTGCAGGATGAATCACTGTTGAGGCGGTCTGAGAACTTTGAAAATGGAATCAATGGCCCGATAGATATCAATGTCTTCACCAAAGACATCTTCTATGGCCGGGTTGTTGATGAGATCTTCAATGACGTACCCTGTTAGATAGAGGCTCAGGATGTTTGGATCCGGGATGATGGTGCGAATCGGTGCGACTTTCAACTGAATGTCAAATTCTTCCATCTCGGGCAGGGCTCTCAGTTGTTCAACAAATGCATCACGCACAGCTTGTACGGAATTCAACTCGACAATTTCACGATCAATGAGTCGCTGGGTTAAGCGTGCTGCAAATTCATCGGCATTGTCCCTGGCTTTGTTCAGGATAAAACGCCTTTCTCTTTCCCGTTTTCTGTCAATGGCACGGATAGTTTTATCTGTGGCATTTGTTGCACTTATATGAGCTTTTGCCATTATATTCTCCTGTGGAGGAACTTAGAAATTTGAGTTTTTGAAAATTTACAGTAAAAAGGAAAATCTTCCAATCAAAATCTCTACTCGTTGCTATTATATAGTGCTGCAAAATCATCCATCCTGCTCTGCAACGATGAGGGGAGCTTGAGTTGGTATTTTTGCAGGTATTCAGCTGCCATCCTATGGGTGTTGAAAATCGGAATATTGAGGCAAAGGTTCATGATTGCTTTGTCAATAAAACGGGAACGGAATTCATCTTCATAAAATTCTTCAAGAACTTTCGGCAGTGTCTGATAAAAAGATGCTGAATCTTCTGCATAGAGCAGGGCCTCGGGAGATTCGGAGAGGTCAGCTTCGTCCACCGGTCCTTCATGGCCGAATTTCCAGCCTGTAAGTCCTTCATGGTATCCTTCAACCCACCAACCATCCATAATCGACAGGTTGGGTACTCCGTTGAGTGCTGCTTTCATGCCGCTGGTTCCTGAAGCTTCCAGAGGTCGTTTAGGGTTGTTGAGCCATATGTGAACACCGGCCACCATCATTTTTGCGATAAGCATATCATAGTTGGGGATGAAAATAAGGGTAACCAATCCCTTACTTTTTACGTGCAGCTCTTTTTGATAATCAAGAATTAATTTGATCACAGATTTTCCGGGTTCGTCGGCCGGATGAGCTTTTCCGGAAAAGAGAAAGTTAATGGGCCAGTTATTTTCCACCGCAATGGAGCAGAGTGTGTCAAGATTATCAAATATGAGATCCGCACGTTTATAGGTTGAAAAACGTCTGGCAAAGCCAACAGTGAATACAGCCGGATCAAGTTTAGTATCACCGTCAATGATATTGGAATAATGGTTTGGCGGATCAATCCATGTGCTCGTCATCTGGTTGCGGTGTTGAAGGAGCATAGCATTAACATAATCATAGAGGATTGCAGAGTCCTCTTCCCATGCCCGGAGTAGATAGGTACGAAAACGGCTGTTGTTTTTCAGGTTCTTTACGTTTTGTAATACGCCGGGATTATCTCTCCAGTTGGTCAGTTCGGAAAAACTGTCAAAAAGTTCTGCCCGGGCATCGCTGATCCAGGTCAGGTGGTGTACACCGTTGGTAATGGCTGTGATTTTTTTTGCAAAACCAGGGAATTGTTTGTGGGTTACATCTCGGTGCAGTCTACTGACACTGTTGGCAGTACGGTTCACCCGCATGGCAAGGGTTGTGAAATTATAGGACTGTGGTGAGTCCTCATCATGGGCCAGCAGTTCAAGGATATGACTGCATGACTTGTGACTGATTCCAGCGTAGACGGATTTGTTGAAACGGTCGTGTCCCGCCTTTACCGGTGTATGTATAGTATAAACAAGTCTTTCAGCAATTTTATCTGCAGCAGCAATAATCTGGTCATCAGTGGCCTTGGAAAGATCAGGCTGTCTCAGCGTTGTTTGCAGTTCTTCAGCTATAAGTTGCAGTGCCACGACAACGCCATGCTGTTCATTGAGATGCAGGGTATTTGAAGTGATACCCATTACCTCCAGGACAGGAAGAATGCCAGTGCCAAGCATCCGGCGCTGGGTTGCTTTGATGATTGAAGATTCCGAGTTGTAGAGCTGGCCTGCAGCATCGCGAATGGGTGCAGGATTGTGCGGCAGGGAGAAATCAAGGAGCAATTCAGGGACAAAATAGTCAAGACTATGATTGATTTCCATTTTCATCCATACCTGCGCAGACGCCATGGTTTCCTGATCATACTCATTGAAAAATGGAATTTGAATTTCCAGAGGTTCGCTAGGATTTTCAGGATCATGAAGGAGATAGAGACCGGGTGTTTGTTCAGGATGCCATTCAACAGACTGGGATATCTGTCCAATTTTTGAATCAACAATCTGGGAAAAATATCCATGACGGTAGAGGAGGCTGACAGCGACAACAGGTATCCGGCAGTCGGCAAAGCTTTTTAAGGTGTCTCCGGCAAGAACACCTAATCCTCCTCCATAACAGGGGATTTTCTCAGGACCGTGGAAAAGTTTTTTAATAAATTGTTTGAGTCTTGGATCCATACTGTCTGTTTTTTCCAGGTCTATGAGCTTATCCTTGATGGGATGGAATACATCAGGATCGGCTCCAATCTCCATTGAGATGTAGACTACGGAATTGGCATCGGCATTAGTGAGTTTGTTCCATACTTCATCAAATTTTTTCTGGGAAATTCCGAAAAAAGTACCAAATTGATTTTTAGCGATCAGATTGTGCAGGTCAAGGTCGTCACTTTTTAGTTTATTCTGTTGCATGATATGTGTTTATTGCTGAAAGTTAATGATATTTTCGTATAAATCGGGATCTATTTAGAGTCGTGACCAATATTTTTCAAGTGTAAAAGTTGATTCTGCAGAAATAGTGTTCCCAAACGGTAGCTTTTCGCTATCCCGTCATTCCTGCGCAGGGAACTTTTGAAGTCGAAGTTTATACCCTGTTATTTTTGGGTGCTATTTATGAAATTATCACCTAATCATGGAAGTATCGAAAACGTCTGGTCTTTTGTAAAAAAAAAAAGTAGAATCTTAAAATTGACTTTAGTAATTTAAAAGTATCGTCGAAACCATATTACTCGAAGAAGTATTGGTTTGTCCATAGGAGGAAACAATGAACCGTAGAAACACTATGTATGTCGGAATACTTTTACTCAGTGCATTTTTGTTGCTGCCCGGTTGTGGCAGTAAAAAAACTGATGATCAGGACATGCTCGCAGGGCAGGATCCTGCTGCCATTGGTAAGGAAGAGCCGTTGGAGTCAAAAACTATTGGCATTATGGAAGGTCGTACTACGGGGCCTATGCTGCCGGTTTATTTCAGCTTTGATGATTATTCAATCCGTGCAGATCAGGAGCCCAGGATGAGGGTTAATGCTGATTTTCTCAAGGAAAAAGAGAGTACTTCGATTAGGATTGAAGGTAATTGTGACCCCAGGGGAACCAGGGAATACAATCTGGCACTTGGTGAAAAACGTGCATTGACCGCAAAGAAGTATTTGATAAATCTGGGTGTTGCTGCTGATCGAATTGCTACAGTCAGTTTGGGAGAAGAAAAAATGCTGCTCCACGGACATGATGAGATGTCATGGGCTCAAAATCGCAGAGATGATTTTGTTGTTGAGTAGTTTTTTACTGTAAGTTTTATAAATTTTTAGAAACAGGAGAGAAGTTGATGTTGAAACGTATAATGTTGGTAGTAACTCTGATGGTACTCGCAGGTTTTACCTTTGATAGCAGTACTGTTCGTGCCGAAACACAGAAGATTGGTGTGATGAATATCCAGAAAGTACTTCTTGAATCCTCTGCCGGACGTAAGGCAAAAGCAATTTTTGAGAAGAGAATGAATGAATTACAGAGCACATTTAAAGCTGAGCAGGAGGCGCTAGTTGCCTTGCAGCAAGAGATTGAGAAGAAAAGCTCAGCCTGGAGTAAAGATAAGAAGGGTGAAAAGGTTCGTGAACTGCAGTTAAAACAACGTGAAATGCAGGTGAAGAGCGAAGATGCAAAAATGGAGCTCAAGTTATTACAGGATAAAGAATTAGAGCCAATTCTCAAAATGTTACAGACTGTTGTGAATGCTTATGGTGAGAAGAACGGATATGCTGTGATTCTTGATTCCAAGGTAGCGGTTCTGTATGCTGCCCCCAGCGTTGATGTTAGTGACGAAGTCCAAAAAGAGTTGGACAAACGCATGAAATAAGTACTTGCTGAGAGTAAACTTTGACTCTTTAGTGCGTAAGCATTCGGGTTGGTGCTAAATTAGTGCTGGAACCCATCGAGTGTAGATATTTGGACACTATAAAACGGTGCAGGGAAATGTTTTTCTGCATCGTTTTTCTTTGTCTGGAGACAATAGAACGAAATGCAACCTCTTGAATTTATAAAATTTACCCCACGAACAAACTGTGGGGAATGTGGATATGCCGCCTGTCTCGCTTTTGCTGCTGCAGTAACAAAAGGCGGCGAAAATCCTGAAAAATGTCCCTATATTGATGTCTCTCAATTAGGCGATGAGTTTTCCAATGGAGACAGAGGGAAAGATGGCCTGGAAGGTGTAGGGAAACTTCTTGATGAAAAAGATCTGGCGCTTGTTGCCTATCTGAAAAAGAAAACTTCTGTTATTGATTTCAGCAAGGCGGCAGAAGCCATTGGCTGCAAATGGTCAGGCCCGGAAAAGGATTGTCTGCTTTTTCAATTTCTTGGCCGCGATGTGGAATTGTCTCATGATAGTCTTCTTATTAATGGTCAGGAGGTAGAGGATCCACGAGATCAAATTCTATTGTATAATTATGTCCATTTTGGTGGCGGCGAGAAGCCGGCGCAGAAATGGATTGGTATGGAATCTTTACCTAATTCCATTTCAAAAGTTCGTACTCTGCGGGTGTACTGCGAAGAACGGATCGCTTCTCATTTTACTGAGAAGGCAGATCTGTTGAAACAATGTGCTCCAGAACTTGGCGCAGTGTTTCAGGAAAACCCGGAGCAGAGTTGCACAGCTGCTTTTTTTGTTCCTGTTCTTCCACGTCTTCCCCTTTTTGTCATTTTTTGGGACGAAGAAAAAGAGGATGGCTTTCCGGCCAAGGTAAAGGTGCTTTTTGATCACAAAGTTATGGATTTTTTAGATATTGAATCATTGGTTTTTGTCTGTGAAAGAATGGCGGAACGTTGGGTGGAGCTAGCACAATGAAAGCTAAGATGGAAAAGCTGGTAGAACATATTGATGGCAAGAAGATACTTGTGGTTGGTGACATTATCGTTGACCATTTTATCTGGGGTACGGTCAATCGAATTTCTCCGGAAGCTCCTGTGCCTGTTGTCAATGTCACCAAGGAAGAACTGTTGTTAGGCGGTGGTGCGAATGTTTTGCACAATATATATTCTTTAGGTGGTGAGGCTGCCATATGTGGAATAATTGGCGATGATGAGATGGGAGACCGTCTGCAAGCGTTACTGCGGGGTCTCGGGGCTTCCACAGAGGGGCTTGTGAAGGGGAAACGTCCGACAACCGTAAAAACACGGGTGGTGGCTCAAGGGCAACAGGTTGTCCGTTTTGATCGGGAGCAGAGTAACGCTCCGTCTGATGCTACCATTGCTGGCATGGTAAATTTTCTGGATAGAAATATATCTGATTTTAATGCAATTATTATCTCTGATTATTACAAAGGGGTTATTGGTAAAACCTTGATGAAACAGCTTCTCACTCGTGTCAGGCAAGTGGAAAAAGAATATAATCGAAAAATTCCTGTGGTGGTTGATCCAAAACCGAATCAGCCGGATCGATTTTGCGGGGCTTCTCTTATTACCCCCAACCATATGGAAGCGGAAAAAATGTCCGGTATGAATATTGCCAATACCGAGGATCTTCGGACAGCAGCCGCGTTGCTGCTTGAAAAAACTGAGTGCCAGGCTGTACTCATTACCCGTGGAGAATCCGGAATGGCACTCCTTGAAAAGGGGAAAGAACTGCTTTCCATTCCCACCACTGCCCAGGCAGTTTTTGATGTAACAGGGGCGGGCGATACAGTGATTGCAACACTGGCTCTTGGCCTTGCAGCAAATGCTTCTTTTGCAGATGCTGCTGCACTTGCCAATATTGCTGCCGGTGTAGTCGTTGGAAAAGTTGGAACTGCTACTGTAAGTCAGGAAGAACTTCTTGCAGTGTTGCATGGAGAAGTAATTGTTGAAACAGCATTTACCAGTTGTTGAATAGGAACCGTAACTATTTTGGTGTATCCTCAAAATTATAAATAATATGGGAGTGTAGCTGAATAGCTACGAGGAATTGAAGAAAATGTCCAGTAAGAGTATGACCGGATTCGGTCGTGGTGAGGCAGAGGCCGGAGGTCGGCAGTGGACTGCCGAAATTCGTTGTGTCAATCATCGTTATCTTGATCTTAAAATAAAGTTACCAAAAGGCTATGCCGGCCTTGAAGAAAAAGCACGAAAAACTCTGTCTGCCACTTTGCAACGTGGGCGAGTGGATGTACTTCTGTCTGTGACCGGAGATTTTTCTGATCTGCAGCAAA
>JAOZQU010000362.1 GCA_029932055.1 Desulfocapsa sp. | reverse complement strand
CCAAAAACCTGACCACCTCGCTGGGAATAGATACGAAACTCTTCGGCAAGCTCCCATAATAGCTTTGGGTATAACTGGTTTTCCGGCTCCTCGACGCATAGTAAGGGGTGAGGAGCAGGGTCATAGAGCAACACTAGATAAGCAAACATCTTAATGGTTCCATCAGAGACATAGCGGGCCAGAAAAGGATCTTCAAAGGCGCCATCCTGGAATTTGAGCAAAACTCTACCTTCTTCAGTTGTCTTTGCCTTGACTTCTTTAATTCCAGGAATTCTCATTGCTAGTTTTGCACAGATCTCATCAAATCTATGCTTGTGGCGATTATAGAGAAATTCTGTAACCAAAGAAAGATTTTCCCCTTGAGAGGAGAGATGTTCTGCGTACCCAGCTTCCTGTTCCGGTCTTGCTCTATTGATATGAAAGTCAGAGACATGCCAATTCTCAATAAGATTACCCAGTGCAACCACAGCAGGAAAACGCTCAAACTGAGCCAAACCTTTAATTGCTAAAATATCAGGGGCTTTAAGAGTTTGGTCTTCCCGGTGTAAGTCTTTGACATCTGTTACCTCATCTAGCTCATTGGTGACGGCAAATCCCTTGCCACGGGAAAACTTGAGAAAATGCCAGGGCTGACCACTGCTGCCTCTTCGGTATTTTAAAATTTCTTTTTCAACCACTGCCCGGTGATCATGCTCACCAATAGCCAGAAAATATGTCACCAGTGGCTCATCTTGTGCGGTTCTAAACTTGATCTCTATTTCAATATTTCCTGTTTCACCACGGCTTCTAACCTCTTTAATGCCCTTGCTGCCACCAAGTTTCACCAGGGCAGTATGGATATTGCTGGCTAAAGCCTCTTTTAGAAACCCGAAAAAATGGAATAAGGTTGATTTACCTGAGCCATTGGCACCAACCACAACACAAAAACGAGGAATATCCTTCATTTCCACATCATGAAATGCCTTAAAATTTTTCAAATGTAAATATTCAATTTTCATTATTCTACTCCAAAGACTTTCATAACTTCATCGCCAAGATGATTGATGACTTTGACGGCAATACGGCCTGATTTGGGTTTGTTAAAAGGACAGGAGGTGTCGCTGTTGAGGGTGCCCTTGATCATCTAATTCCCAATGTTGAGATGGATAATCGTAAGGTGAATTTAATATAGGATGTTCGGGGAATCGGTTTTCCATTGCCAGCCCCATAAGTAGTTCTATAATTTCACTAGATATAATGGTTAACACAAGAGAATAGACCTGCCTACCTTGCAAACGTGGGTTATGTTGAAAGCAACTACACTCAACTCAGAGCCAAAATCAAGGAGGCAGGTCATGGAAAAAACAATAAAATATATCGGATTAGATGTCCACAAAAAGTCAATCTCAATCGGTATCGCCGATGAAGGTCGTGACGGAGATATTCGATATTATGGTAAAATTGACAACGATATGAACCAACTAGACAAAGTTATCCGTAAACTTATATCAAAAGGGGCAATACTCAAATTTGTATATGAAGCTGGTCCTTGTGGCTACGCCATCTATCGTTATCTCAAAAGTAATGATATGGACTGTGTTGTTATTGCCCCATCAAAAATCCCACTCCAAAGTGGTGATCGCCTGAAAAATGACAAACGAGACTGTCTTTCGTTAGCCAGGTTGCATCGGGCGGGTGAGCTTACAGTTGTATATGTCCCAACCGAAGACGATGAGGCGTTACGTGATTTGGTACGCGGTAGAGAAGATGCTGTTCATGCACTTCGAGTGGCAAAGCAACAACTTGGTGCCTTTCTGTTACGACATGATACTGTTTTTTCAGGAAAATCAAAATGGAGCAAAGCTCATTTTAATTGGCTGGCTGATATTGCGATGCCACATCCTGCACAACAGATCGTATTTCAAGAATATATCGATACTGTGACAAGTTGCAGCAATCGGGTTCAGCGTTTAACTGAGCAGGTGCGACAGCAATCTAAACAAAGCCGGCAACATGAATTAATACAGGCGCTTCAATCTATGCGTGGTATCTCACTTATTGTTGCAGCAACAATAGCAGCAGAACTTGGTGACCTTACTCGTTTTGAAAATCCGGGAAAACTCATGGCTTTTCTTGGTCTTATTCCTTCTGAACATTCGAGCGGTGAGCGAGTGAAGAAAGGTTCAATTACCAAGACAGGAAACAGACACGTGCGCAAAGCCTTAATAACAGCTGCTCACGCTTACCGATTTCCTGCAAGAAAAAGCAGGGCGATTTGTAAACGGCAGGAGAACTTACCGGAAGGAGTAATCGAAATTTCGTGGAAAGCTCAATGCCGGCTTTGCACAAGATACCAGTATTTGACCGCTAAGGGCAAAAACGCAAATGTAACCAAAACTGCAATAGCCAGGGAGATAGCAGGCTTTTCCTGGGCAATAGCTCAGGAATTATCAAAAGCAGCCTAAGCTTCGAAAGAAGTAGCAATGATTGTTTGAGGTGTAAAGGCCAAGCCCTTCGGGTGCTCGTACCTCGCAGCCTTGACACCTCAAACAATCATTGCTCCACCTGAAGGTGGCGATACGGCAGAGCGTCTCCGACGGGGCTCAGCCAACCGAGCAGAGTAAGCCAGGCCAGAGCATGTAAGATTATTTAAAAAGAGGAACATTTTTCAAGAAACAAAACAGCCCTTCCAGTTCATTGCCAGGGGCGCGGTCACGGTCAGGAGAATCCTC
>JAOZQU010000361.1 GCA_029932055.1 Desulfocapsa sp. | reverse complement strand
TCAGCGTATGTACAAGAAAAGGTTAACAGGGTATAAAGCTATCGGGTATGAAGTAATAGAGAAACAATAGTCAAAGATAAATGGTACCATCTTGGCTTGGAAAAGCTCACAGATAATTGATGATTTTTCTATGGACAAACAAGGACGCTATTCTACTTCCGGCATGATTGAAGACCAGTAGTATATGGCTAGATCGGATGGAAAGGTACTGAAGAATCTGTTGAATATCACCACTAATCGAGAAATCGACAGAGTGGAAACAGAGTTCCTTTTTGTACTGACAGATCAATTAATGGATGAATTTGATCGGGACAAGTGTTTTTCTACTGACGATCTCTTGAAGATACATGGTAGGTGGCTTGGAACATTACATGAGTGGGCCGGAACGTATCGCCAAGTTCTTATGAGTAAAGGGGATTTTATGTTTGCTGCTCCAGCTCATATTCCTCAGTTAATGGACGCTTTTCAACGAGAATTACTGGAGAAATATACCCCTTGCATCTTTGATTCAAGGCAGGACGTTATTGCTGCTTTGGCAATTGTCCATACTGAACTGATCCTTATCCATCCTTTTCGAGAGGGGAATGGTAGGCTTGCACGACTTTTAGCAACATTAATGGCTCTACTGGCAGGTTTGATTCTGTCAGATTCTATCAAACCTAATTCTACGAAATGTCAGATCGGATATGAGCAACTACATTTAATTTTACAATAACCGTCAATTCGCTATGACTCCGAGGGATGCTTTCTTACTTAAACAAGAACATTCCGAAGGACATCTGACCCTGCTGAGATGTTGATTGCCCCATACCATGTTTCGTATCACTGGCCATTCTGGGGATTTCCGAAACTCATAGTTTCCTGCGACCCAGAATCGGAATTACTAGGATATGAATTATCTGTTGGTTCGGCTTCCATCTGCTGATAATCGTCAGAATACGTTTCAGCATCTCCCTTGTTTTCTTCGGTAGAATGAGTCTCCGGCTGATCTGTTTTATCTCCACTGTCTCCATGAATCGTTTTGTAAACCTCAAAATTTTTATAAAGATGATATCGAAAGGTTTTTCCGGCCAATAGGCCATTGCAGCTAATAAGCACAAAACAACCATGTTAAAAAAAAATCTTGTATAAGTGTTTCATTGGTTTTCCCTTTTATGGAAATATTATATTTTGGATTGTAACTGTTGAAAAAGCAGAAAAAGGAAGTGTTAGCTGGGGACAATCAACCTGCCAATGCTGTATAAAGTGTTTGCCGACTGATACCATACTCTTTAGCCAGAACGGATTTAACTGCCCCCCCAGTAACACGAGTTTTTATTTCTGCAACCTGATCATCATTCAAAACACGTTTTCTACCGATTTGTTTAACCATCTGTTTTGCTTTTGCGATACCCTCTCGTTGACGTTCCTTAATTAAAGCACGTTCAAATTCTGCAAAAGCTCCCATCATCTGAAGCATTAATTTATTCATAGGGTTGACATCACTCCCAGAGAAGGTCAAGTTCTCCTTGTGGAATGTAATGGAAACGCCATTCTCATTGAGCGACTGAACAATTTTTTGCAAATCCATCAGATTACGAGCAAGATGATTTATAGAATGAACATGTAAACAATCACTAGCACGAAGATAATCAAGACAATCCTGAAGAACAGGACGCTTAGCATCTTTAGCACTGGCCTTCTCTTCAAAGGTTTTATCAAGTTCAATACCATCCAACTGCCGATCTGTATTCTGAGAAAAGGATGCTACCCGGACATACCCAACATCGTGTCCATCAGTAGGAGTCATAAATTAACCTCATAGTGAAATTTTGATAGAGATGCCAGAAAACGTCTTAGACTTAACTGGACAATATGTAAAAGAATAGTGAAGGAACTTTGTTAGACAGTGTTTCGAGGGGGGGGGTGGGAGTGCCAAGAAAGGTACACTTTTCTGCACAGCATTTTGTAGCTCTTGTTCTTGCTGTTGAGTTACCTGATTGTGGGTGAGGGGTGGCATAATATCACATAACGGACTTATCCTGTCATTGCTGCCTGTAAATTTTGCCCCCTTCAACCTTTTCCTAAGATTCGAAGTGCTATATATAGTGATAGGTGTGAGCCCAATTGCAGCTCGAAAATTTGAAAGTATGGGGAAAGATGGTTTCAAAACAATGAAAAAGACTGGAAAAAGTGGGCAAGAACAGACAAGAAATGACAATGGGATGCTAGTATTGGGTGAGTAAAACAAAAAAGGCCTCTCAACGAAAATCGCTGAAAGACCTTGAATTGTTGGTGCGGGACCAGGAATCGAACCAGGGACACACGGATTTTCAGTCATAACCTCTATGCCTTCGCAACCTCATCAATTGCGGTAACTTACGGATATTCAAGCAAATATAAATTCCACATTTTTCTCATTTTATTCATTTTTGCCGATTTTAGAACCTTTTTCACACACAAATCCACACACAGATTAACAAGGTCAACACCCTGTTCACTCCATGCTGAATAGTCATTCAGAGTGACAGGTAATTTTTCTACTATTGACGTGGGCCGACGAATCTGTGTATTCCGCCGAATTCGGTCTACTCAAGAGGAATATTCCCGGCAAGGTACAATGGAAGGAACTGTATTTTGTGTTCATAATCTATCTGAAATGGTTTCCCGCTCAAAATAATTCGGTAAGGTGGTTTGTATTTTTCAGTAAACACTTTAAGACTTTTCGCCTGAGTTA
>JAOZQU010000130.1 GCA_029932055.1 Desulfocapsa sp. | reverse complement strand
TAAAATAAGGTGGAAAGAGTCACAAATAAAAAATAAATTTTTTTTATTTTTTTTTAAAAATAAAAGAGATTGGTTAGGAATTTGAACCGGCATTGGTTATGGTTGGCTTGTGGGGGTAATATGCTGATATTACATCGTAAGTGTTGTTGGTCTGCGGCCAGAGGTTGCGGTGTGTTTCAGGCCAGAATTGATTCCATCATCTTGTTAATGCTATGAAAAATTTTATTCAGGAGTAAGTTGGAAGATATCTCCGGGTCAACAATTGGAAGTGGAGTAAGGCAGTACTTGTTCAACGTGAAAGGGAATTGTCTGTCCTGATTCGAATGAAGGAGGGAAATCTGGGAATACCGGATGTATAAAATCCGTAATATTTGAAAGTAATAATGGCACCAATGGGAGGAGGATTGTTCCGTTCAGCATCACTTAAGCCGCCTCCGATTTTAAATCTGATATTATTATTTGTCTTCTTGTCAGGTATCTCGACAAGGAGCGATCCAAGCCGTCCCTGATGCTTTCCTTTTCCAGGGATATGGGCAACAACCTCAGCTTCCATATCGTAGAAGTTTTTTACTTTCAGGATATCACTGCTTCGTCCTATGGTGTAAAGTGCGTCCGGGTTTCTGATTATCAGGCCTTCTCCGCTTAATTGTTCCATCCGGTGCAGTTCATCCCTTAGTTGACTGATTTCCGTGATGTTTTTTTGTGGAATAACAAAGGCAAAGCGGGAAGGATGGTAGGAAAACCAGTTTTTTGCTTTTTTCAGTCTGGCTGAAAATTTTCCCGGCTCCTGTGGCACATCAAAAATCGCAAATTGAATTTCAAACCAGCCATCATGAGGAGTCTGTTTCTTTACAATGGACACAGTTTTTTCAAACGTTCCACGACCTCCCCAGAGTTCGCCTTCCAGTGGAAAGGGAGGAAGATCCTGCGTAAATGCTGGAGGAGGATGGAAGAGATGACCGTTTTTGCTGAATAGTTGCTTTCCATTCCAATAGCCTCTGACACCGTCAAGCTTTTCGCTCATCAGCCAGCCGATAACATGAATGTTATCCTGATACACCTGGGGCAGCATGAGCTCGAGGGCATGGATATGCAGAGGCTGAGAGCAAATAAGCAGACACAGGAGAAGGACTTTCTTTATCATTCCAAGGCACCCTTTCTGGTGTCAGGTCAACACCTCGGCAAGGGGTGTCGCTTCCATGTTAAAGGCCTTGGCCACAGCTTTATAGGTAAGTTTTCCCTGGTAGCAGTTGAGTCCTCTGGCGAGTGCGGAATCTTGAGATAGAGCATTAAATCCGTGTTCTGCAAGTTTCATGGCATAGGGTACAGTCTGGTTAACCAGAGCAACCGTGGATGTGTGGGGAACGGCGCCGGGCATATTGGCCACTCCATAATGCACAACTCCATCGACCACATAGGTGGGGTCGGCATGGGTGGTGGCCCTGATGGTTTCCACGCAACCGCCCTGATCCACAGCCACATCGACAATGACTGAGCCGTCTTTCATGTAGGCCAGCATATCACGGGTAACCAGATTTGGAGCTTTGGCACCCGGAATTAGCACAGCACCGATCAGGAGATGGGCTTCCTTGATATAGGCCCGGATATTGGCCTCATTGGAACTCATGGTGGTCATTCTTCCCTGGAAGACATCATCGAGATACTGGAGCCGATCATGACTGAGATCCATGATGATGACCCGGGCTCCCATGCCCATGGCGATCTTGGCTGCATTGGTACCAACCACACCACCACCAAGCACGACCACTGTCGCCGGGGAAACACCTGGAACTCCACCAAGCAGCATGCCACGTCCGCCCTGATGTTTCTCAAGGTAATGGGCACCGACCTGGGTGGCCATTCGGCCAGCCACTTCACTCATGGGAGTGAGCAGGGGTAGATGACCGTTGGCGGTCTGCACTGTTTCGTAGGCAATGGCTGTGGTTCCGGCAGAGAGCAGAGCTTCGGTCAATTTTTGTTCGGCGGCAAGGTGCAGGTAGGTAAAGAGAAGCAAGTCGTCCCGGAGGTATTGATACTCGGAAGGGATGGGTTCTTTTACCTTGATTACCATCTCAGCTCCCCAGGCTTCTTTCGCACCCACCATTTCAGCCCCGGCTCTAATATAACGCTGATTCTCAAGACCTGAACCGATTCCTGCATCTTTCTCGACAAATACTTTGTGGCCTCGTCCCACCAGGGCTTCGACACCTGCTGGAGTCATGGCCACCCTGTTTTCCATGGTTTTGATTTCTTTTGGTACACCAATTATCATGGTAACTCTCCTATATTGTGAGGAATGTTTTTTCTCGTCAGTTTGAGTATTGCAAGAGTTGATTTGAGCACGATATTGTACAATTTATTTCTGAATTGCTTATCAAAATGGTGAGCCGTATTCGCGTCTCTTGGGGTAACGGCTGTAAGTTTTCCATACACACAGGCTACGGGACAATTGAAAGAAAATTCGTGTTATTCAAGTATTGCGATATGATAGCCCTACATCACATTGGTAAGCATAGATTGTAGTGTGGCCGAGCCGCTTGCAGTGAATAACCAAACGAACACACCGCAGTTCAATAAAACCGTTATCCAGAAAACTGAGCGGAAGGGCTGTTTTCTGGATTTGTGATGTAGTTTTTGCTGGGCAACGAGTGCTCCTGGCCATCCCCCGACGAGTGACAGGAGATGTAGAGTGTTTTCTTTGGTTCGCCAGGTTCCTTTCCTGGCTGCTGATTTATCTACTGCATACATTGCAAATGTGAATAAGCTGACGATTATATATAAGGCAAAAATCAAAGGTGGAGTTAGAGCTGCAAGAACAGAAGCCCCGACAATGCCGAGAAAGAAAGCAGAAGCAATGATTGGCAGTAAATTATTTATTCGTTTGGTTTGTTGGCGCAATTTGTCTCCAGCCAAAGCGGCCTTGGCAGCACGTGGCCTGTCTTGTTTGTCGGGAGATAAAGTATAGGTTACTGTTTGATCAATTTCGGGCCGACGGTTTCGGTTGCTGAAGGCTGAAATATGAACAAAAACTCTTTCTCCACCGGCAATAGGAGTAATAAATCCAAACCCTTTTTCATCGTTCCAAGATGTTATTTTTCCTCTCGAACTCATATTGTATATTTTTGTACGTTTGAAATGATTCTTTGAAGGTAACTTTCCCAGGATTTTCGATTCAGTAATGTTATAATTTAACTTTTTTGACGGTATTGATTTCTGTCCTGTTAACCGTAATAACTAATCCTTTTCTATCTTTAATGGTGAAGATATCTCCATCTCTTGTGGCACTTTCCGCCTCTATTCTTCCGCCGTTTACGAGCTCGATCCGATAGTAAAATTTGTCAGCTTGCGGGATAGGATTTTGTTGCTGCTTGTTTGATTTTTCTTCCAGCGCTTTTTGAATCGCTCTATCGAGTTCGCTTTTTGTTATTGGCCTGTCTGTAGGGCTCAAAAGCTGTTTTTGTTCTGGTGCCTGTTCGATTGATGGATTGGGGGAAGTAAATTCTGCATAGTATCTTTTGTATAAAAAGAAGCCTCCATATGCCACGATTCCAATCCCCACAATAAAGAGCAATAAAAAAGTAAATTCTTCTATGAGGTTTTTTCTTTTGCTTGTCTCTTTCATAACAGTCTTATCGTTGGTTTCTGCAAACTCACTTTGCCAAAATTTACTATCCTGCTTTCTTCCCCCGTGGATTTTGTTAACCAGGGTTTTTGTGATTTTTGATGGTTTCTGCTTTGATTGCTGTTTCATGTTAATTCAGGAAATCAATGGGGAATTTTTTTCATACCAGCATTTATCATAGTTGGTGTTGCGAATTTTATCACTGGATTTGAAATTATTTCGTAACTATTGTTTCAGTTACTGTGTTGTTATGCCATTTTTTTGGGAAATATCCCCCCCCTTTTCTGATTCTTCATGTTTTGAGGTGGTATACATGAAGAGAGTCTGTTTTGGAAAAGCTATAAACTATTCAAATGGCATTGTTTTTGTGAGCTTAAGGAACCTTATGAACTCAATATTTGAAGATGCTCAAAAGAGACTGGTGGAAGTTTTCAGACAAACAGAGTTGACCGATGACGTGCGGGAAAAGCTCAAGCATCCCAAGTTGTCGCTTTGTGTGAGTATTCCAGTACGAATGGATGATGGTCGCCTGAAAATATTTACCGGCTATCGTGTGCAGTTTGATGATACCCGGGGGCCGACAAAAGGCGGGATTCGATACCATCCTGATGTTTCATTGGATGAAGTGACCTCCCTCAGTTTCTGGATGACCATCAAGTGTGCGGTGATGAATCTTCCCTTTGGCGGTGCCCAAGGAGGGGGGCACTGCATGTACTGCAGCAGTGGGTTGATCGGAACAAACTTCATGCAGAAGACCTGACCGTTGCTGTGCCGGGATTTGGGAATGCCGGGTATCATTTTGCAAGACTGGCCCATGGAGCAGGATTCAAAATTGTTGGGATTGCCGATTCCAAAGGGGCTATCTATTCGAAAGAGGGGTTGGAGCCCCAAAAGGTCATGCAGCATAAGCAGGAGCACAAAGATGTACGGACCATGCTTTACTGTGACGGATCCGTCTGTGATTTGCAGCGTTATCAAAACTCAGTGGTTTGGAGCTGTTGGAACTGGACGTGGATGTGTTGGTTCTGGCAGCGCTTGAAAATCAGATCGATACGCATAACGCAGGGAATATCAAGGCTGGGCTGATTCTTGAAATAGCAAATGGTCCTGTGACCTCAGATGCGGATGAGATCCTGGAAAAAATGGGAATTCCTGTGTTGCCTGATGTATTAGCCAATGCTGGCGGGGTAACAGTGAGTTATTTTGAATGGGTGCAGAACAGGGCAGGGTACTATTGGGAGGAAGAAAAGGTGAATGCACGCCTTGAAAAGTGTATCATTAGAGAGGCGAGGGTAATTTTTGCTCTCTCCGATGAGAAAGGAATCTCTCTCCGTACCGCTGCCTACCTGCAAGGTGTAAATCGTATTGCAGGGGCCATTACCCAACAAGGGATCCGGGAGTATTTCCTCAACGAGTGAGGATAATTCCCTTCGTGGCTGCTCCGGCTACCAATCGCTCAATTAAACGTAATTTCTCTATTAATTTTTGTTCATTCCTGGGGAACCTTTCTGTAAAAACCTGTCAACATCAATGCTATTGTATTCATTTTTCAAAATTACCGAAGTTTTCATAAGTCGTAATCATCATCACCTAAGAAATCCATATCAAGCATAGCCAGGGATTCATGGACAGTAGCGATAACATCCTCATCAGACGAATCAACAAGAAGTTTTCCCAGGGCGGCACTTACTTCATGGTGCTCGATGCCAACTGAAGCGTCAATGGCAGCCAGGAGCAATCCCTTATCTGCAGCTTGATCGGTCAGCACTTCACAGATGTCAGACCAGGCATCAGCGATACCCCAAGTTCCTGCGGCTCGAATCGCCTCGTATTTTATTTCTGGAATTTTGCTTTGCAATGCTTCGAGGATTTCCTGTTGAAAACCCTTGATATATGCCATGCAGAATAGTGCGGAGACTATCCAATTCTCCTCCTGGGACTGATAGGCAGCCCGCACTGCACCATGATGCCATGGCTGAGGACTTCGAACCGATACTTCGAGGGTTCGACGCCGAACTAATTCTGGAACAGTTCCATCAAAGTACAACCTCTGCAATGATTTTAAGATCCGTCGATACATCTGTTCACTGACAGCAAAATCATCATACCCATCAACCTCATTAAATTCATCCAAATCGCTATCTATATATTCCAAGGCCACGCCAAAAGAAATTACTGCCCTGGCTTGCAACTCTTCGGATTCACAGCTGTCCTCGACAATATCCAACAAGGCCCCGGCAAGGTCGTCATTAATGGCCACAAAATCTCCAGCCATTTCTGCGGCCAAAAGACGATCAGCCTCATCCCCGTTAGAGTCCTGAAGAGCAACAAGAAACAGACTGGCGGCTGATTCGGGCCAATCCCAGGATGGTGTATTGTAAAGTCGCTGTAGTTCTGTCATTTTAACCTCTCTCTAATTAATCAATAAGCCGTTTGCCTTCCAAGGAATTTAGCACTTCCAGCAATCATTTAAAGTCTTCATTTCATTTCACACCTTTTTCTTTTACAATCTGTTTGGTCAGTTTTTCCAGATCTTCTTCATTCAAGTAATTTTTGGAAATAATCTGAAAGTTAGCCTTTGTTTGTTACAGATTTATTAGCATAGAATTAGAATATGATGAAATCGCTAGACTTTTTGATTGGATAAAGGGAATTTGAAAACATATGGCCTGCACATGATCTCTTTTTTGTGGTCAGACTTGTAAATGAGACGATTAAGTCCTGTAATCACCTCAACAAGTGAGACGATAATGATTTTAGAGGTTCATTGTGAAAAAAATATGTCTGGCAGTATTTAAAATGGCCTGCCCTTCACTGGGATAACTCTGCCCTTGTTTCCCTGCTCACAAAAAGCAGGCAAAAACAGAGTTTCCTCCTTGGGGCTGCAAACATGCTTGGCTTTGATTTTAAACTTCAGGCTCAAGGCGTGATCCTTGAAAAAGAAGTTCTTGAGACAGCAGCGATTGAGGGAGAAAAACTTGATCCTGAAAGTGTCCGCTCTTCAGTTGCCCATCATCTTGGCTTGTCTGCAGCAGGTATGCGCAGCCCGGATCAAAAAACGAATGGTGTTGTTGTGTGCGGTCTTGTTAGATACAGCCGGACACTACAATAAACCACTCACTGAAGAACGACTCAAGGGATGGCATGCTTTTTACGAATTTCAGGAAGTTTTCACAAGTGGGTTACCATATTTTTCAGGTAAGTTAATCCCTCGATTCGTCCAGGTCGTCCGATCCCTGGTTGATCTGCCGGCAATTCTACAGCTTCAATTATTCTCAGGACAACCTGTACTGTCATGGTTGCTTGGAGAGGATCTTTTTGTAGACACCATATGCAGGGTTCTCCACCTTCCCCTGCTGTTTCAGGCGAAACAGTATGCCATATAATTTCTTTGCCGAAAACCCGGTGCTCTTCTGTAGCTCTTTGATGCTGAGACCATTTTTGCTTCTATCAACGTAATGCGTAACCAGAGCGATAGCAGTTGGGTATCCCTGTAAGTCGTTTTGCTGCATCGGTTTTTGCTTCCTGACCTTTGCCTTTATTTTTTGGGCAGGTTTGACAGGAACAAGATCATCCATGTCAAGTCCAAAGAGGTCAGAGAGTTTATCATCCGCAATGATTTTGCTGCTTCCAGTTGTGGTTTTTTCTATTATTGATGACGCTTTACTCTGCACTGCCTGGCTGACCAGATCATCCATTGCAGCCTGTCGCAATGTGAAAAAGAGCGCTGGGTCCTCGTCAAGACGTGCGCCTACACCATACAGAGTTGCGGCAACATGTTTACACATGGAGGCCCAATCCGGGCAGCTGCAGTCAAACGCTATCTCCGAAGGCGTCGGAAAAAGTCCCTTGCCCTGAACCATAAAAGTCTCTTGCAGAGACTTGGGGATACTCCCGGCCAGTAGATCAGGCAGGGAAGAAAGGCGGGACTGGCATTCTTTTTTGATAGTTTGCCAGTTTTTCTTTTTCATCTTTGTGATGGAGATCACTACCTCATAGGGTGCGCCCATGGAGCCTTGAACAAGTGATGTTACTTTACCGGGAACAATCTGGAGATCAAGCACAGCAAGGTGCCGGACATAACTGCGTCCACGGCCGATACGGTTACTGTAATCAGCATAACTCTCAAGATTTTCATTCCACGCTTTGCCCCACCAGCTTTTCGCCAGGGCCTGCCCCTCAAGGATTACAGGACGGATATCAGGATTTTTTTTCCGCAGCTGCTTGATCTTTTTTTGGGCCTTGGCTCTTTTTTCAGCAACGGTGACATATTTCGGGAAATCCCCATAACTCATAATAGATCCTCTTTATTGCAACCTGAACAGATCGGACAACTCATCATTCTTCATTTCTGTCAGCCAACTTTCACCACCAGTGGCCAGTACGTCGGCGGAAAGTTGTGCTTTTTTCTCCAGCATCTCATCTATCTTTTCTTCTATGGTACCTCTGGTAATGAATTTATGCACCATAACCTTTTTTTGCTGACCAATACGAAAAACACGGTCAGTGGCCTGATTTTCCACGGCAGGATTCCACCAGCGGTCAAAATGGACGACATGATTGGCACGGGTCAGGTTCAGTCCGACTCCACCGGCCTTGAGCGAAAGCACCATAAAAGGAACATACTCATCCGATTGAAACTGTTCGATGATTTTCTTCCTCTTACCCACGGCCACGCTTCCGTGAAGAATGAGTCCAGGGCGGCCAAAAATCGTTTCCAGGAAATGTGCCAGCGGCTCTGTCATTTCCTTGAACTGGGTAAAGATCAGCATCTGTTCCCGTTTTTCATGGATGGTTGTGCTTATTTCACGGAGTCTTGCAAACTTGCCGCTCTCCTTTTCATTATAGCCATGCACTCCGGCATATTGATCCGGGTGGTTACAGATCTGTTTGAACTTGGTCAGTGCCGCCAGAATCATCCCTTTTCGTTTAATACCTTCGGTTGATTCCAGCGTCTCGGCCATGGTATCAACAAGCTGCTGGTAAATAACCGTCTGCTTCCGGCTCAAATCGGCCCAGCTTTTCATTTCCACTTTGTCCGGCAGGTCGTTGATAATAGAGCTGTCCGACTTTAAGCGTCGTAGAATAAAGGGAGCAGTCATTCTGCGCAGACGCCCATAACCATCGGGATGATCGGCCAGCCCTTTACTGAAGGCGGCAAACTCTTTGCTTGTTCCCAGCAGACCCGGATTAACAAAATCAAATAACGACCAGAGATCACTCAGGCGATTTTCCACGGGAGTGCCGGTCATGGCTATTCGGTTTGCAGCAGGAATCTTTTTTACTGCTCTGGTCTGTTTTGTACCCGGGTTTTTGATAGCCTGTGCCTCGTCAAGAATGACATAGTTCCAGTTATACTCAGACAGCCAGTCATAACGCTGGGCCAGGGCATAGGTGGTGATAACCAGATCCAGACGATCCAGCTCTTTCTTTGCAGGTGCCATTACCCTGTGGGGTGTATGCATGGATGAATGGGCATAGAATACTTTCAGATCCGGAAAGAATTTTCTGATTTCCTGTTCCCAGTTAGCGAGTAAAGAGGCGGGGAGGATAAGCAGAGACGCGGCAGATTTTGTTTTGCTTTGAGAGCTGTCAGTCAGGATATTTAAAAAGGCGAGAAGCTGAACAGTCTTGCCTAGCCCCATATCATCTGCCAGGCAGGCACCAAAACCAAGGCTGTTAAGTTCACAGAGCCAACGAAGTCCATCCTGCTGGTAGGGCCTCAACTGTGCCTTGAAACGATCATCGGTGTTTACCTGCTGCAGCGTGTCAGGGTGTGCCATCTTGTTGAACACCGATTGCAGCCACTCACCGTTTTCGATTTCCAGTACATCTTCATCGACTGTCCCCGGCAGCGCTGTGTCGGAGTGCAGTTGCAGGCGCATGGCTTCCGCCAGGGTTAATCCTTCCTGTGCTGCCAGCTTTTGCGCCTCTTCATAAGCGGACAGAGTCTGTTCCAGCTTTTCCCGATCAACGGCCACCCATTTGTTTTTGATAAAGGCCAGACCCTCAACTTCATCGAGAAGACGCTTTACTTCATCTATTGAAAGCTCATCTTCCCCCAGCATCAGCCGTGGGGAAAAATCCAGTAGCGCAGCCATGCCCACCATGGTCGGTTGCTTTTCACCAAGGCTGACCTTTAATGTCACGCTTGTGCCCTTGACCTTCCACCAATCGGGAATACGACAGAGGATGCCTGCTGCTTCGTATAGTGGAATCTCCTGTAAAAAAGTATGTGCGTCATGGCTGGTCCAGGCCAGTGGAGAAAACAAGTCATTGCTCTCCAGCAGTTCTGTAATAAGCGTACTGTCTTTTGCGGCTTCATAGACAGTGGTCAACAACTCCAGCAGTTTGTTGTTGTCGTCCTGGTATTCCTGCAGGGCATACTTCAGGGGCAGATGTTTTGATTGTCCCTCTCCACCCATCCGGGTCGAATAGGTAGCCAGAAAGGCAAAGGGTGCATCGGCATCTTTGTTTTCGACAAGATGGAAATAAATCCGACCCAGCAGGTGACTGTTGGGGGAATAATGGTGAATAAACTCGGCAACAGAGCCGGAAAACTGTTCGATGGATGTGGCAAAAGACGTGTTTAAAGCAGACCAGAATGTCGCCATGAGCCTGGAGTTGATATATTCCCCGCCAATCATTGGCGGAAGTGTTTCAAGGAGT
>JAOZQU010000012.1 GCA_029932055.1 Desulfocapsa sp. | reverse complement strand
AAGTATTCATTTTGCAATTTGTTGAAATAACGGCACAAATAATTAATAATCAATTATTAACGACTAATGACTAACGCTTAGCTTGATGGCTATACCCAAGGGGGTACTAAAAAGAGTACCCTGGTTTTTTAGGGTGCTTACCTGTTTCCGGTTAAACCGAGTTAGAGAAGAGACCCACTGTCTTTCTCTTCAGGAAGAGGGTCAGACGCCAAGATGGCATCATGAATGACCTTGATCTGGCTGGCCATGTCGGCATCGACTGTGCAGCAAATTGATTCAAGCTTGCATCCTCCTCTTTCAATATTTGGGTCTGGTTTTAAAACAATACTATCAAGACCGCTTATTGAATTAATAATGTCATCTTTTTGGGATTTCACTATTTCAAGATCTTCCGGATTAATCATTATTTGAAATTCATCCGATTTTACGGCAAGATGTATAGCATCTTTAATGATAGCTATAATGGTTTCTCCCTGCTCTTGTACTGAATGACGAATGATTCTCTCACTGATAGCAAGGACAAGTTCTTTCATTTCACCAGCACTGTTTTGAAGAATGGTCTCCCGAAGCCGATCCAGCTCATTACAGATACTTAGAAGAGTCTGTGCGATATTTTCTAAATCTTCTTCCGCCTGTTGTCTGCCTGCTGCAATTCCTGATGTAAATGCATTTTCACGTATGGCTTCAATATCTATTACGGGTTCAGGCTGCGCCGCTGGTGGTGCCGGTTCCGGTGGCACCGGAGCTTCTGGAGATGCCGAAGATCCTGCTGTTACATCCTCATTACCATTGTCCAAAGCATCTTCTTCTAAAGATTCGGTGGGTTGCGAAATTTCAGGTGCATCTTCAGGAGTTTCAGAAGCAGGTATCACAGGTTCCTGGACATCTTCAAGAACCGATTTAGGATTGATTATCTCATCCTTAACGATTGATCCCCAGACAGGTTCCCTGCTACCAGGATCAGTTGTATCAAGGACAGCCTTTGGTTTAAAATTGTTGTTGGCTTTATAGAACCTAGACAAGCTCATCTCCGCCTCCGGAACCAAGCACCAATTTCCCTTCCTCTTCAAGCTTCATGGCAATTTTGACAATTGATTGCTGCATGGCCTCAACTTCGGACAAACGTACAGGACCCATTGCATCAAGATCATCACGTATCATATCAGCAGCCCGGGCAGACATGTTGGAAAATATTTTTTCCTGCATTTCATCAGAGGCAGTTTTAAGAGCCATGGTAAGTGAATCATTATTTACTTCACGGAGGATCATCTGCAGTGAACGTCCGTCAAGGGCAGTGAGGTTCTCAAAGGTGAACATACGTTTGCGAATCTCTTCAACCATGTCCGGATCATTTTCTTCAATATCGTCAAGAATGTCTGCATCCATACTGTTCTTGAGGTTATTTAATATATCAACAACTTTGTCCACACCGCCGACCTGACTCTGTTCTTTACTTCCAACAAGACCGATCTCCCTATGTAAGGCATCTTCAATTTTTGTTATAACTTCAGGAGATACTTTTTCGATTTTGGCAATGCGATACACGACATCAGCGCGCATATCTTCAGGCAGATGGGACAAAATTTCACTTGCATGAGCAACGTGTTGTGTTGAAAGTACAAGGGCAACAGTCTGAGGATGTTCTTTTTCCAATATTCCTGCAACCATCAAAGGGTGCATAAGGGCAATGGTCTCAAGTGGTCGAGATTCCGTACCTGAAATGAAGCGATCCAGTAAATCGTCAGTTCGCTCACCGGCATCAAGCGTAGAAATGGCCTTTTTTGCAAAATCACTGCCTTTAATAAATACTCCTGCAAATTGTCTTTGTGCATCTTCAAAGCTGCTGAAAACCTTTTCTTTTACATCTTCCGGTATATGATCAATGGTAGCAATGGTACGGGTGACTAAGCCAATTTCTTCGTCGCTCAGTTCTTCAAATATCTTTGCAGAAGCCTCTTCGCCAATACACATAAGCAATATTGCAGCTTTATTAAGTCCTGTCAGGGTTTCCAAGCTCATATCTCAGCCTTCATTTATCCAGTTTTTAATGATGTATGCAGTGGGAACCTGATTCTGCATTATTTGATGACGTAAGGCAATGACTGAATCCGGCGTGATTTCTTCAAGTTCTTTAATTTCCAATTCTTTTGCAGCCTGTTCTTTTGCAGCTTTCACATCAAGTACTGCCTGTTCAAGCTCTGTAACTGTTTTGTTATGGTCTATTACTTCACCTTTCATGGTCTTGATAATCGGTCTGATCAGGAGAAAATAGAAAAGCAGCGCTCCAAGCGAGAGTAATCCAATTTTAAAAAGAGGAAGATATTCATAAAAAAGATTTTTGGGCATTTTCTCAGCAAGTAACTGATCGTCCAAGGGCGCCATGAATGGCATTGAGGTTACATTGATCTTATCACCACGCTCGGCATCAAGCCCTAAGGCACTGGCAACCATGGTCTCTACAGATTGAAGTTCCTTTTCACTTCTTGTTTCCGAGGTAGGCTGGCTTTCTTCGTCTTTTGCAGGAATAATCCTATCAGCAAGCAGTACAGAAACTGAAAGATTTTGAATTGTGCCTACGGGATTAATGGTTTTACTTATGGTTTTACTGATTTCATAATTAGTAGTGCGGGACGTTTTACTGGACGAGGGAGAGCCATCAGCTGCTCCGCTGTTATTTCCCTGTAAATTGGACTGAACTCCTGGAATACCACCTGTAGAACTGCTGCCGCTGCTTTCTTCCTGAAGTTGTTCACTTCGAATAACAGGCTCTTCGGCATCAAAGAGTTCTTCTGTTTTTTCTGTCTTGGCAAAATCAAGACTGGCTGTCACCCTGACCATGGCCTGTCCGTAACCCATGGTTTTATCAAGAAGATCTTGTGCCCTGGATTCCAGACGTCGTTCAATGTTTTGCTGAAATACCAGCATATCCACTGAAATTCGCTGATCATCATCATGCTTCGCTATGCCTTCAAGAATCTTACCATTGCTGTCGATTACAGTTACATCATCGGAAGACAGTCCCTCAACAGCCCCTGAAACCAGATGAATAATCCCCTGGACTTGAGATTGATCAAGGGTTCCTCCCTTAGCTAGAGTTACAATAATGGAAGATGTGGCATTTTTTTGTTGATTTTTAAACAAGCGCTTCTCAGGAATGGCAATATGAACCCTGGTTGCGTCAACAGGTGCCAGGGAGGTAATGGTTCTGGCGAGTTCTCCTTGTAATGCACGGGTATAATTTACTTTTTGAACAAAATCCGTGAGTGCAAAAGATTGTTTATCAAAGACTTCAAAGCCAACACCACCCCCGGATGGAAGACCACTTGAGGCAAGTTGCAGTCTTGTTTCATAAAGTTGATTTGCAGGAATCCAGATGTTTTTACCATTGTTTTTCAACTGGTAACTGACTTTTTCTCCTTTAAGCCATGAAACAACAGAAGCAGCATCTTTTTCTGCAAGGTTGGCATATAACAACTGATAATCAGCAGTTCTTGCCTGTATAATGAGTGCTGCAAAAAGAGCTATGGATATGGCAGCGACTGCAAACAGCGCAATTTTCCTGGAGAGTGGCCACTCCTTAATAATAGGGAGCAGATTTTTTTTCTCAGGAATCTGTATTTCTTCTTCTGCTGTTTCTTCCTGGATGATTTCTTCTTCGGCCATGAAAAATTCCCTTTTTTACATGGAATGTAAAATGTTCTATTCAACGATTACTTCTTAAAAACTATGCTTATACAGGCAATTAAATCTGCATCCTCATGATCTCTTCATATGCCTGAAGTGCTTTGTTGCGAAACTGGACAAGCATTTTCACAGAGATATCAGCCTTTTCGACGCTGATCATTACTTCATGAAGATTTTTTGCCTCACCACTTTGCAAACGTTCAATGGCTTTATCACCCTGATGCTCAGCTTCTGCAACATGGCTGATTGTTGATTGAATAACGTCTGCAAAATCCGCTCCTACCTTTGCTATAGGATTTGAATCTACAGATTGCAGAGGTAATGGCTTAATTCCTGCTGGGCTGTTGATAGGATTCATCGTTTATTATCTCCCGATTTCAAGGGCTTTCAATGCCATTCGTTTGGCAGACTTGATAACCGTTGTATTTGCCTCATAAGAGCGTGTGGCAGACATCATATCCACCATTTCTTTAAGAACGCTGATATTTGGCATTGCCACATACCCATCTTCTTCTGCATCAGGATGCGACGGGTCATAAATTCTTTTGGGTTCTTCTGTATCTTCAAGAATTTTCACGACTTCAACCCCCTGAATTGATGCATCCAATTCATCTTTAAAGGAGACTGGCTTTGCCTGAAAATAGACTGATTTCTTTTTATACGGGCCACCTTCAGGAGTGGAGGTAGTCTCCACATTTGCAAGGTTGGAACTTATTGTGTTGAGTCTTATGCGATGTGCTTTTAACGCTGATGCACTGACTTCAAAAGTAGTAAAAATATCCATAGCTAACCTCTTTTTGTTCTATTTCCCTTCCTGTACCACATATCTGAACATTGTGAATTTTTTCTTTAACAGTTGTGCTGCTGTTTCATACAAAAGTTCATTTTCAGACAGAGCCATCATTTCCATATCTACGCTCACTCCGTTTTCATCACCAATACCGGTTTTGTCTTCAATTTCTCGAACTACGCCGGTCACAGAACTTATATTGGCTGGAGCAAGTGGTATGTGTCTACTGTGTGTAGTGGTAAGCGTTCCAGGTTTTGCGGAAATAGCCTGTTGTAATTCCTGCTCAAACTCAAATACTTTTTTTGCATATCCGGGTGTTTCGGAATTTGCAATATTTGTTGCTATAACACTTTGATTTGCGGATCGCAGATCCAGTACTTTGCTCAGTAGTTTTATGTTGGAATCAAAAGGATCAAGTGGTTTCATAATTGTTATTACTCTTAATTTTACGACTCAAGGTAATTGTAAAACGAGTCCAGACTTATTTACCGCTTACCGGTGTTAAGAAAATCAAATGAATTATCTGAAAAAACCAGTCAATTCCAGTTCTTTTTTTGCCATTTTCATCCATAAGGAGTTACTTCCTGTCTCGACAAGTTCCTCATAGAATTTTAGCGCTGCTTTCTTCTCACCGTCAATTTTAAAAAGTTCCCCTAAACGATAGCGGGATTGATCATGATGCCTTGATTCTTTAGGAATTTTTGTGAAAATTTCCTTTGCATGGTCAAACTTTTTCAGTTGATAGAGGCTTTCGGCAAGCATAAAATTAGCTCTGGAAAGCTTCTCTTCACTGATATTCAGCGAACGATCCAGAATTTCAACAACTTTTGCATACTTATTTTCATGAAAATAAAGAGAAGCGGCCAGTAAAGAAAAATCTTCCGCATCAGGAATTGATTCCGGCAGAATAGCCATGGCATCCTTGTATAGTTCTTCTGCTAAAAAACTTCTGATGCGAAGTAAAAGTATTTCTGTTTTATACTTACCTTCCGGGTACCGAAAACTGTACTGATCAGCGTAATCTTCGACTACATTATATTCCCCATGGTCATAAGCAGCTGAAATAAAAGGGAGGTAGTACTGCTCTTTTTGATCTTCTGATGAAAGGGTTATGAGGTAAAGATAGAGTTTAGAGGCCTCGTTATAGATGCCAAGGGAATTATATGAATAGGCTAACTCTGAGAGAAGATCGATACTGACCCAATTTTTCACAAATAATTTCCGGTTTTGTTTGGCCAGCACCAGAGCTTCCATGTACATTTCTTTTTCAACATATTCTTTAATGACCATCGGAAATAACTCGATAAGAAGAGCCTGCCCGCTATTGTAAAGTGCTCCTTTTCTGAAATTTCGAAGAAAGGTCATGAGCAACTCAGTGCTTTTGATATTTTCGCCTTTGAGTCGATAAAGTAATGCCTCTTTAAAACTTGCCTCTTCTCTTGTACTTCTGGAAACTGATTTTTCAGCCAGAGCATTATAATAAGTAATGGCCGTAGCCCCCCAGTCTTTCAAAGTGAGATACTGAAGATCAGTTTTTTTTATCGCTCCTTTAAAACCCGCTTCTGTACCAGGATAGGTGTTTTCTATACGAGCAAAGTAGTCGATCATTTCCACAGGTGTTTTAAAATGAAGCTCAGCCAGATATTTCCTGTAATTAATCATTCCCAATTTTTTTTTGTCGTGAATGTGACCGGCAAGAAGATTGTAGCAGCGGGATGCTTCTGAAAATTGTTTTTGCTGGTACAAAGTATCGCAATAACCGTTTAGTGAGAATGTTTTATCAAGTAAAACATCATGTTCTTCAATTAACTGATACCCCACATATGCTTTAATTAAATCACCTGAGCCATACCAGTAATCTGCCTGGCGAAGTTCTTTGATGAGTGCTGTTTCTTCAGGATACGCAATGTCGTCACGCCTAAGAAGTTCATGCATTCTTACGTATTGTTCTGTCGCCAATGCTGTTTCTATCTGGGTAATGAGGAAATAAGGTGTCAAAGGGTTGGCAGCAGTCATGGAAGATTGAAGATTTCTGAGTTCGAAATCAGCAATAAAAGGATCTTCCAACCTTGCTCGCAGTAGAATAAGAAGATATTTGGCAAAAATTCCAATTTCTTCTTCCGGGTATTCATCTGCAAGGAGATACAACTGCTTATAGGCATCAGCAAAATTATTATCTCTAGACAGTACATCTCCATATGTAAGAGCAAGTTTTTTCTTTATCTCAGGATCAACTGCTTTTTGAATCTGCTCAAAAAGCAGTGGCAGAATATCATTCCACTGATTCTGTTTTGCCAGTTCATATATTTCATGATCCAGTATTTCTTTATTTTTTTCTCTTTCCGGCATGAGGTAGGCAATGGCGGGGAAGGGGAGCATGCTGAACTGAACGGGTATTGACAATTGTACTGTTGACTCATAAAGTCTGATAAAACTTTTCCAGTCAGCTGCATAACGGGATGCAATTAATGGATTGGAAAAATCTTTTGTTGTTCTTTCTATAATTGTCAGACCTTGCAGTTTTGCAGAAAATTCAGGAAGCGCAGAACTGTATGGGTTACCCAGTAATATATTAATAGTTAATTTGTTTTCTTTTTCATTTGGGATTACATCGAATCGTTGTGGTGGAAACCTGAAAAAAAAGGAAAGAATAGTTTTATTATTTTTATTAAGTGACAAAATTTTGACTATCTTGTCGTCAGCTTCAAAAAATTTAAAATCAGGATTAACAAATGTATTCTCAAGGATGAAATCAACTCTTTTTCCTCTGATATTAGATCGATATGCAGGAATACTTGAAAAAGAACAGTACAATTCAACACTATTTTTATAGTTAATTTTATTTATCCGAGTCAACACACTTTTGGCACTTGCCAGTTGTGGTGTTAACATCAGGAAAATAATGCATATTGTGAGTATTTTTTTCATATTCAATAAATTTATTATTTTATTCACTGTTGTCTATGCAAAAAACAGTCCATCCTGGAATAGTTGTTTTTTGAAAAGTTTTTTTTAAAGTTATTTGATTTTTGTTCTACAAAACTGATATCCTTTTTTTAATAGTAATTTCAATTTGGACTATTCAAAATATGAATAGCCAATTTATTAATTTACATTGCGTTGCAGGAGGTAACGAATGGGAAAAAATGTACTGCTGGTTGATGACTCCAGCACAATGAGAAAAATTGTGGGCAGGTCTTTGCGTCAGGCAGGTTTGGATTTTGATAATATCTTTGAAGCTGCAGACGGTATCGAAGCTTTGGATGTACTTGAAAAAGAAAGTATCGATATTGTTCTCAGCGATATCAACATGCCGAATATGGATGGAATCAGTTTCCTTCGCGAAAAATCCACCCGTGAGGGCATAAAAGATATTCCTGTTTTTATGATATCCACAGAAACAGGAGATGATATTATTGGTGAAGCAAAGTCTCTTGGAGCTATCGGGGCAATAAAAAAACCATTTACTCCCGAAAAAGTAAATGAGGTCTTGGGGCCACTTATGTAACTAAGTCTGGAAGGAGGGTGGCGTGGATATTCAAGATAAGATGATTGAGGCGACCAAGGAAATTTTTTCTTCCATGGTCATGATGGAAATAACAGTAAAAGAGGTAATGGACAATCATGGAGCCCTTAATGATACTATAACTGGTATGATAGGGCTTGCCGGTACTCACAAAGGTGTTCTTGCTGTTCACCTGCCTTACTCAGTTGCTCAGGCTATTACTTCAAGTTTCCTTATGATGGATGTTGAAGAAATAAATGAAGATGTACACGATGCAGTGGGGGAAATTGCCAATATGCTGGGCGGTAATGTAAAGACCATTCTTTCTGAGAAGGGGAGAGATATAGATCTTTCTCTTCCGTCCACCATTTCCGGTTCTCAATATAGCTTTCAATCTGATAAACAAGTTGATAAAGTGATAATTGAATTTGACACTGGTAAAGGTACCTTTATTGTTGAAATGGATTTAGAAAAATAAATAACCAGATTTTCAATTATCAAGACAGACTATTCAAGGTACAGATGACTTTCGTGCTCATCTGTACCTGGGAGCTTGCAGACAATCTCCTAGTGTAATCAGCGGTGTTCGATATGTATTTTTGGTTTATGGGTGAAAAGCGATGAATGTTGGGCAAGCTATTATAGATGGAACACAGGAAGTATTTACGACCATGCTCATGGTTGAACTCGTATCTGGTGACCCCATCGAGGGAAAAGGTGGGGATGTAGAGGCAAATATTACCAGTATGCTTGGCCTGGGGAAAGATATCAGAGGAATGCTTGCCGTCCATTGTCCTGCGAATGTAGCGAAGGATATTACAGGCACATTTCTTGGTATGGAAGTAGAAGAATTGGATGAGGATGTGAAAGATGCCATTGGCGAAATCGCCAATATGGTTGCTGGAAATCTGAAAGTATCATTTAAGGAGAATGGTCAGGATATTGAACTTGCTATTCCAACCACAGTTGTTGGCGATTCGTTTCGTACAGGTGGCATGCCAGGTGCTACAAGGGTAGCCGTGCCATTTACCATGAATGGCTCAACCTTTTTGATAGAACTAAAATATATGGTTGCAACATAAACCTGTTTTTTTAGTACCTTATAAATCCTATCCTGTATTTTGAAAAAAAAATTGGGAAGGTACTTATCCAGCCTACTGTTCATCATCGGTGTTAGTTCCTTTAAACATCTTCTATTTTTTCTCCCAAAACCGTTAAACAATTTTTAGTATCAGTCGATACCTTAATAAGGGAAAACACACTTTACTTATTATTTCTTTATTCTTCTAATTATATGCCTACCAGTAAAGCCAAAAAGAAAATTGATGCAATTCTTGAGTTGACTCAGGAACGAGTTGGGTCTGAAGTGGGTGGTCTCATGGGCGTGACCCTGACCATGTCCGATCTTTCCACACGTCTTATCTCCAAGGAAGACTTTTTTGATGAACCTTCCGGAAAACTCGTTTTTTCTGAAATGCAACTAAGTGGTGAGGTTGAAGGTGATGGCTGTATTCTCATTTCCATTAAAGATGCTATTCGTCTTGGTGGGACTCTCATCATGCTTCCTGACAGCGAACTGGAAGAGGTTATTGCATCAGAGGACTACAGTGAAGAAATTGATGATTCTTACGGTGAAATTGCCAATATAATTGCAGGAGCTTACACCAAAACATTCGAGGAGATGTATCCCAAAAGTTTTCGTTTCATTCGTAAAAGCCTGGAAATAATTTCCCCAGTTAAAGTAGATATTGAATCTGATAAACCAATTCCTAATCAGAATTATTATCAGGTCACGGCTGCGATGAAACTTAATGACGCTGAAATGGGCAATCTGATTTTACTTATTCCTGCGGCTCCCTTAGGACTTGATGAGCAAGCTCCGGAGCAGGAAGCTGATGCAGCCACAGTAGCTCCTGAATCAGTTTCCACAGAAGCATTAAATGAAACGAGTGAAAGTATTGAAACTCCGACAGAAGCTCAAGCACCCTCCGGGAAACCTTTTGATGTTGAGAAGCAGAAGAAACGTGTTGATTCCTGTCTTAAAGAATGTAGTACCCGCATGGGAGAAGAGGTCGGAGCACTTTTGGGAGCTGAAGTTACACTTTCTGAACATGCAACTCGTATTGTCAACAAAGAAGACTACTTTTTTGATGAAGCCTCCGGAAAACAGGTTCTGGCCCATTTGGATGTGGTGGGGGACGTGGAAGGAAAAAGCTATCTCTATATCGGACTTAAAGATGCGATTTTTATCGGTGGCACATTAATTATGCTTCCGCCTTCTGAACTTGAAAATATAATAAACGACGAAGAATTTAATGATGACTCTGAAGATGCCTATGGTGAGATTGCCAATATTATTTCCGGTGTTTATACAAAGGTATTTGAAGAACAATATCCTGAAAAGGTTCGTTTTATAAAAACCAGCCTTGAACAGGTTGTCCCAATGAAAGTTGATGCTGAATCTGATGAGCCCATGCCGGATACCCTATATTATATGGCAACCAGCAAGATAACCATAGGAAAGCAATCCCTGGGTAATTTACAGTTTCTTGTGCCTGCTTCATTATTTAAACTTGAACAATTAGGACCGGATGCTGTTGCAGATGATGCCGATGATCAAAAGATACAAACATCTGCTCCGGAAAAAATTGCCACTGAGGATTCAGATGCAACAGTACAAAACACTGTTACAGGAACAACTGACGATACCGGTGGACCTGATCGTATAGGAGTTAAAGAAACAGGAGATACAACACTCAATCCTGAATTTCTTCTTGTCAGCAATGATGGAGAGGCATGTTCCAGAATTCTTTCCATACTCAATGAACAGGGAGTGGCATCTAAGGTTCTTGACTATAAAGACAGTGTCAGTGATTGCTTGCCGGGCGATGTGAAGGCAATCTTTCTTGTGATGACAGACGTTGATGAAAAAGGGCTTGGCGTTGCAATCAAAATCAGTGCAGTAAGTGCATTACCCCTGATTGCTGCAGGCCCGGCATGGACAAGAAGCAAAGTTATTAAAGCTGTAAAATATGGTGTTGATGATATCTTGCTAACTCCTGCAAGCGATGATGATATTATCGAAAAAATTAACTCTGTCCAGGCAAAAATGGCTGCTTAGAAAGCCTTAGAAAACCATTAGCCTGGTAGTTTTGCTTTGTCTTTTTCTTTCAATTTTTAATTTTTAACTGACATTCATATCATTAAATTATTCCCACATTCCGTGTAGATTCTTCTTTTTTATTTTTTCAAGCAAAGTTGTTCTTTTTAAATTCAAAAGTTTTGCAGCTTCTTTTTTATTCCCCTCTGTTATTTTCATGGCTTTAATTATCAATTGAGACTCATAGTCATTGATAAGTTCTTTAAAATCCACCTGACCATCTTTCCATTCGTTACTGGAGGGAAGTACTGCTTTTGATTGGGATGATTCATTTTCTGAAACACAATTTGGTGATGATATTCCTGTAAGAATATTGTTAATCAAGTCATGATCAACAATATCTGCATCATAATTAATTATAAGACGTTCAGGGAGATCTTGCAGCTGAATTTCCCTTCCGCTGCAAAGAATAGCCATCTGTTGAACAAGATTTTCAAGTTCGCGCACATTACCTTTCCAATCATAAGAGAGTAGGGCAGACATAACAGTGAGAGGAATTGTGAATTTCTCCCTTCCTCGTTTGGTAGCATGCAGATCAAGAAAAGCATCAAGGAGGATTGGGATATCTTCTTTTCTATCTTTCAATGGTGGAATCAATAGTGGAATGACAGAAAGCCTGTAATAAAGATCCTCTCTGAATTTTCCTTCTGACACCAATTGTTCGAGATCACAGTGTGTTGCAGCAACAACACGGATGTCAACAGGCGTTGCTTTTAATCCGCCAACAGGCTCAAATTCTCTTTCCTGTAATACACGAAGAAGCTTGGCCTGTAATGATGGCTTCATGTCACCGATTTCATCAAGAAACAGAGTTCCACCATCAGCATATTGAATTCTACCAATTTTGTTCTGAGCAGCACCGGTAAATGCACCTTTGGTATATCCGAAAAGTTCACTCTCCAGAAGATCATCAGGGATTGCAGCACAGTTTACAGGAACAAAATTATTGTTTTTTCGAGATGAATGGCAATGAATTGCTTTGGCAACAAGTTCTTTACCGGTTCCTGATTCTCCTCTGATAAGAACTGTTGCAAAATCATCTTCAGAAACCTTTGTGATCAGGTCAAACAGATTCTGCATTATTACCGTTTCACCAATCATTCCATAAAAAGCAGGCTTTCTTTTTCGAAGCTTGGTCGACAATACGGAAGGTTGCAGGTTCAGCTTAGCAAGAGAGCGTTTCAGGGCGAGCTGTACCTCTGTTTCATTATAAGGTGTAGTAACATAAAAGAAGAGGTTACTGTTGAGAATTTCCTGCTCCAGTGTATGGTTACCCTGAGGAATTGCTGCAATGATTAAAAGGTTTGGATATTTCTGTTGAATAGTATCGAGTTTTGCAAGACAGTCCTTTTCAGGAAAAAGAAGAAGATCAAGAAAAAGCAGATTAATATCGTGTTGGGCAAGAGTATCCGTGAGTTCTGGAATGTTTTTACAGAGATAGAGATTATTCGGAGCAATTTCCTCGAAAAGTCGTATGCAGATAGCTTGATCCTGAGGATTTCGATCTGCAAAAAGAATTGTGGGAACTTCCGTCATGAGTATCATAGAGGGTAGACATTTAGTACATCTGCAAGCTTGCTGGATGTTCTGCGCATATTCAAACTCAAGAGCCTTGCAATCTTTCGGATGATTATAACTCCTATTGTTGGCGATTTTTCAAGAAGACGATCAAACCCTCTATTGGTCAGCGTTATCATCGTGGTAGGTTGTTTGGCGATAACTGTTGCCGATCGAGGTGATTTATCAATAAGAGCCATTTCTCCAATGGAACTTCCCTTGGCAAGTCGAGCAATAAGAACGTTTTCCCCTGCTGCAGACTTTTTTAAAACTTCAAGGATACCGTTGACAACAAATCCCATGTAATCACCTTTGTCTCCTTCAACAAAAAGAAATTCACCTCGTTGTAACTGAATATAGCTCATATGTCGGGATAGTATTGTGAGCTGATCCACGTTAAAACTGTCAAACAAGGAAAGACTAATCAAAAAGTCCCTTGTTTCTTCTTCAGAATCGGACAGCTTGTTTTTTTCAGGTAGCATGGTGTTATCGATACAAGTGTTTACAGGTTTAAAACAGAGAAGGGTTTATCGCGTTTAAAATAATTATTATATTCTTTCTGCATTTAGCTTATCACAGCCTGAGAAAAAATAACAAGTAGGTTTTCTGTTTTTTTTAAAGAAATTGGGGGGCTAGCCAATGTAATTGGTTCATTTGTTAACGTATAAGGTTGCTGCAATGTATTAGCAAACCCAATTTTTTTATAGTGTTACTTTTATATCAAATTTGGAACGGACGTATGGTTTATGTAAAACATATTGAAATAATAAGGAAAAATATTTTCTCAGTTTGGTCATTTAGAGGAAAAACTTCAATCATGATGCAAAAAAGATATAAACGACAGGCCGGTGTGATTTTACAAATTATGATGAGTATTTTTATTGTAATTATTTTTGAATTACCAATAAATGGGATAGCGGGGGATCTAATAACTGTAAAAGTCGAAAAAATCATTGATGGTGATACAATCAGAGTTCGGTACAGGACACAAAGCATTTTGGTAAGACTGTGGGGAATTGACACCCCTGAATATTATCAACCCTATTCAAAAGCAGCTAAAAAATATACGACACGGCTGGTGAGTAATTCTTCCGTGCGTTTGGATAAAAAAGATTGGGATGATTATGGCCGGATGGTCGCCGTCGTAACCATGGAAGACGGTGGTTGTTTAAATGAAGAATTACTCAAGGCAGGTTTTGCCTGGGTTCATATTTATTACTGCAAAGAAGACATATGTGACAAATGGAATGCGTATCAAAAAAATGCTCGTCAAAAAAGAATAGGTCTGTGGCGGGATAAATCTCCAGTTCCACCATGGGTACACAAACGGAGAAAAAACAGATAGACCAGCCACAGTTATTCGTTTAAAGACATTACCTTCCAACCTCTTTGTTTCGCAATCTCTGCCAATTTTTCATCAGGATCTACAGCAATCGCTGTTTCTACTATTTCCATTAACGGCAAATCATTATGTGAATCAGTATAAAAATAACTCCCTTCAAGAGTCATATGTTTTTGGTTCATCCATTGATGTAATCGTGTGACTTTTCCCTCTTGAAAACAGGGCGTTCCTTCAATTTCATTTGTATAGCGACCATCTACAATTTTAGGTTCTGTGGCGAGCAGGTTGTCAATATCCAAGGCTTTAACAATAGGGCGGGTAATAAAACTATTTGTTGCTGTAATCACTAACAAAGTATGTCCTGATTGCTTATGATGTTTAATAAGTGATTTTGCTTTATCTCCTATCATTGGTTGTATTACATCCTGCATAAATTCATTATGTAATTCTTTTAATTCTTCCATGGAACGTGCGGCCAGAGGCTGAAAGCTAAAAGCTGAATATTCGTAAATATCAAGTTTTCCCTGTTTATACAGTTCATGAAATTGTTCATTGGCATGTTGATAGCTTTCCACATCAACAAGTTTTTTTCTAACCAGAAAATTTCCCCACCCGTGGTCACTGTCTCCACTAAGCAAAGTGTTATCAAGATCAAATATAGCTAAAGTCATTTTATTTCCAAAATTGTTAATGTGATTTATTAAGTAATTCTCAGGGCGATATTAGTACATTATAAATTATTTTCTTTTTTTATTTGGTAGAAAATAATTTGGTTAATGTACTTACACCCCTCAAGGGGGTACTGAACTAAGTACTGGCTTACCATTCATCACCGGCGCTAGATTATTACAAGCATAAGGTTATAAGGTTAAGAATTATTTAATAGAGAAAAAGATCAGCAATAGCAGCATTATTCACGAATGTCGCATAATGTATATTATGTTTAGTTTTTTTATTCCCTAAAATATCGCAAGCTTAGATGTTGTTAAATGTGATATCAACGACCCTTGCCTGCCAACTGCGCCTGCCTTTAAAAAAATTAATGCTTGGTGTGTAAAGAATTTCCCTGTTAGTATTTGACCTGCATTTTTTCTCCAGACGTCCAAGACCAAATGCAATACCTTTGATTTTTGCCTTACCATTGTCAAAATCCAGGCGAAGATGTTTTTTGTCCTTCCCTATGGGCGATAATTCCAATATCTTCGCGCTAGTGTCCCGAAAAATTGGCTGAGGATTCCCTTCCCCAAATGGCTCGAGCAGATGCAACTGCTTTAACAGGACTCGCTTAAAGAGTTTATTAATATCAATACTTGCATCTATTTTTTCTAAAGACTCCATGGGTTGACCATTAGTTTGTTTGCTGATAGCTTTATCAAATAATCCCCTGAATACACTCAGCTTATCGGCATACAAGCTCATTCCGCCAGCCATTTTGTGTCCGCCAAAACCAATCAATACTTCCTGGCAATCCTCAAGCGCACGGTACAAATCAACTCCTGGTATGGATCTGGCCGACCCCTTAAGTATACCGTCACCCATATCGCACAGCACTACACTTGGTTTTTTATATTTTTCCACCAGGTTTGATGCAACTATACCAGCAACACCAACATGATACTCTCCAGCAACAACGGTTGAGTTGGTAGTTTTATTTGCAATGCCGTCAACCTCATCTTTCGCCTTAAGCATATCGCTTATATTTATGTTTTTCCGTTTATTATTGTTCTTTATCAATTCATTTGCAATTCCTATGGCTTCTTTTTTTGATTCTGACAAAAACAGGTGCATGGCTTTTTCAGCCTGACCCAACCTGCCCGCTGCATTTATTTTTGGAGCAATTTGAAATGAAATATCTTCGGATCGTATCATCCTGCAGTCAAGATTTGTTTGGTTGCAAAGTGCAGTTAATCCATAATTGGTTTGTAAAGCTAATATTTCCATACCGGCTTTTACCAGGGTTCTGTTTATTCCCTGCAAGGGAACCATATCGGCCACAGTTCCCACCCCAACAAGATCCAAAAGATTCTTTAAGTTAGGTATCTCACTCTTATCTTTAAAAAAACCTGTTTTAACAAGATGATTCCTTACGCCCATGGCGAAATAAAATGAAACGCCGACCCCTGCAAGATTTTTGTCAGGAAATGGACAATCCTTCTGCTTAGGATTAAGAATGGCATCAGCCGGGACTCTTACAGGCGGTGGTGTGTGATGGTCTGTAATAATGGTCTGATATCCAAGCTTTGTTGCCTGCTTTACTGCTCCATGAGCAGAAATACCATTATCCACAGTAATCAAAACTTTTCCCTTATTGTTTTCGCTAGTTGTAATCTGCTTCAGACCTTTTTCCTGCAGGCCGTAGCCTTCAGTCAAGCGATTAGGAATGTAGTAGCTCGCTTCACAGCCAATGGATTTAAAAAACTTTATTAACAATGCTGTGCCGGTAGTTCCATCCACATCATAATCACCCCAAATAAGAATCTTACGCCCTTTTTTTAATGCCTTTTCTACTATCTTCACTGCCGGTTCCATGTCCTTCATGAGAAATGGACTTGGCAAGTCATGGAGTTTAGGTTCAAGAAATTTATGTATAGTGTCCCTGCCGCTTATACCGCGATCGAACAATAATTGTTCTATAAAGGGATCAAGAGTCGTTCCGTCAGAAAGCTTGATAGGTAGGTTTGTGGATTGATTGTTATTCATTCGGTAAAGTTAAAGCTAAACATCAATAAAGGAATTTATTTCATTAAATTTGTGGAATTAATAAAAACGCCCACTTGGTTGGTTACCCGCTGTATCTCGTTTGTATCCACCCATAAAAGATCTTTTATTTTATTGAACCAGGTAAACTGACGCTTTGCATATCTTCTTGTATCACGGCTTAAATGCTCAAGCATTTCATGTTTGCTCCACTCCATAGTAAGGAATTTTATAATATGACTGTAGCCAATAGACTGCATTGATTTCAGCCCAGGGCTGTAACCATCATTAAGCAAACCTTCAACTTCCTTTTGAAAGCCACTTTCGAGCATTATATTGCTCCGCTTCCCGATTCTCTCATACAGCTTTTCACGTTCACATGTAAGACCGATGGTAAGAATATTCGAGAATCGTAAATCCATTTCAGCCTTGTGCTCCTCTATCAAAGCAGACCATTGTTTTCCGGTTCCTTTGTAAATTTCAATGGCCCTGACAAGCCTGTGGGTGTCATTTTTATGTATTCTTTTTGCGGAAATTCGATCAATTGAGGACAAATACTCATGCAAAACATCACGTCCATCAGCCGCCAGTTGGCCTTCTATCTCTTTTCGTATTTCAGGAAAGGCAGGCAATTGGTTTGACAAACCGTTTAAAAGAGCACGCAAATATAATCCCGTTCCACCAGTGAGTAAAACTTTTTTTCCTCTGGCAATAATATCCTGTATGGCAGTAAGCGCTAATTCTTCATATAGCACAGCATCAAAGGATTCATCAGGATTAACCACATCAATTAAATGATGTGGGATGCCTTTCATTTCAGCCTTTGTAATTTTCGCAGTGCCAATATCCATATATCGATACACCTGCATAGAATCCACGCTAATAATTTCGAAATCAAACCTTTCTGCAAGTTCAATGGATAAGGCTGTCTTTCCAATGGCGGTTGGCCCGATCAGTACAACAATGGGCTGAACAATTGGAAATAAATTATTGTTGCTCATCTTCAATTGAAAAGCTGAAGTATGGTGTGAATTTCTGTAAACGACTATGGCCTATTCCTTTGACATTGAGAAGGTCATCAGATGTCGCAAATCCTCCCAGACGATCCCTTGTACTGATTATATTCCCGGCAAGATCAGGGCCGATCCCTCTAATTGACATAAGCATTGTCTTGTCGCAGTAATTAATCGCAAGCGGATAAAAGAAAAAAGGCGCGAATTTGTAGGTGCCAGGTGAATGTAATTCGGAGGGAAGACAACGTTTTTTCAAATCCCCTGCAGCAGTAAAACACAAAGTTTCTTTTGATGATACCTGAAGTTGTCTTTCAAGCATCATCGAATGAGAGGAAGGGAAAAAAGTTGTGACAATTTGAAACAAACAAAAGAGGACAGAAAAAAAAAGAGCAACCCCCTTCTCTGTCCCCTTGTCTATATCTTTCAATTTTTAACTTTTAACTCAAAACTTTTAACTGACATTCATGTCATTGGCTTTGTTTTGCGTGACGTTGCTCATCGCGCATTAATTTATAGTTGATTGAATCAACAAGAGCCTGCCAGGAAGCTTCGATAATGTTCAGGGAAACCCCTACTGTCCCCCACTGTTCATTCTTATCTTTTGATTCAATGAGAACCCGTACTTTCGCTCCCGTACCCTGCTGTCCGGAAAGCACTCGTACTTTGTAATCAACCAGTTCAAGCTCTTCAAGAGCCGGATAAAACTGGGTCAAAGCCTTCCGCATAGCCATGTCAATTGCATTTACAGGACCATCTCCCGTGGAAGCGGTATGCACTTCCTGGCCGCCGACTTCAAGACGAATAGTAGCCTCGGTTTCCGGAGGCTCGTCCATATTCCGTTTTGCATTAATTGCCCTGAAGCCTTTTAAGGTAAAGAAATGCGGTTTCGCACCAAGGGCGCGACGCATCAGCAGTTCAAAGGACGCTTCAGCTCCTTCATACTGAAATCCCTGGTTCTCCAGCTCTTTCAGTTCAGAAACAATGGAAGCAGCAACAGGGCTATCACCATCAAGTTCAATGCCGAATTTTTTTGCCTTATGCAGTACATTTGATTTTCCGGCCTGGTCAGAAATAAGTATTCTTCTGATATTACCAACTGTTTCGGGAGCGATATGCTCATATGTTAAAGGATTGCGTTTTACAGCAGAAACATGAATACCACCCTTATGGGCAAAAGCTGAGCGCCCGACATACGGCTGGTACTTATTGTGCGGCAGGTTGGCAAGCTCATCAACAAGCATAGATGCGTCGTATAGCTGGTCGATATTCTTAACAGACTCGCACTGGTACTTCATTTTTAGACCAAGAGCCGGTATGATTGAGGCAAGATTTGCATTCCCGCAGCGCTCTCCATAGCCATTCATGGTTCCCTGTACCTGTTTCACGCCAAGGCTTAAAGCCAGCAGAGAATTTGCAACAGCTGTTTCCGAATCATTATGGGCGTGAATTCCCAAATCCACATTAGATTCCTGTTCAGCAACAAACTGTTGGACGCGTTCAATGATTGGTTGCACTTCGTGCGGCAGCATACCGCCGTTAGTATCACAAAGAACAAGACAATCCGCTCCGCCTTTAATGGCCCTGCCTAACGAGGCAAGTGCATAGTCTGCATTCTTTTTGAATCCGTCAAAAAAATGCTCGGCATCATAAAAAAGGCTTTTAACATGTGGTTTCAGGTAAGCAAGAGACTCTTCAATGATGAGCAGGTTGTCTTCAAGCTCTATTCGAAGAGCATCATAAACATGAATATCCCAGGATTTTCCAAAGATTGTGATAACAGGTGTTTTGGCATCAAGTAATGCCTGCAGGTTTTTGTCTTTTTCACAAGGATTTGCAAAGAGCCGTGTTGATCCAAATGCGGCAAGTTTGGAGTGATTCAACTTCTCGTTTTGCATAGTCTTAAAAAACTCAACTGCCAGCGGATTGGAACCTGGCCATCCTCCTTCAATAAAATCAATACCTAATTCATCAAATTTATGACTGATACGGATCTTGTCCATCACCGAAAGGTTGAAATTTTCTGCCTGTGTTCCGTCCCTGAGCGTTGTGTCGTATATTTGTACGGTTGTTGTCATCTGACGCACCATTTATGTAAGAGATTCTTCTTCGGGCACATTATCCTTATCCAGTTCAAAGGCATCATGGAGGGCACGAATTGCAAGTTCAGTATATTTTTCCTCAATGATACATGAAACTTTAATTTCAGAGGTGGAAATCATGGATATATTGATACCCTCTTTTGAAAGCACATTAAACATGGTGGACGCAATACCGGAATGGTTTCGCATACCAACACCAACAATCGAAATTTTGGTAATGGCATCTGAACCATGGATCCCTCCATTTGCTCCGGTTTTTTCAATAACTGCTTTTAGTAGCTGTACTGTACGCTGGTAATCAGAACGAATGACGGTAAATGTCATGTCTGTCAGGCCGTTACCGGTATCCTGATTCTGAATAATCATATCAACAATAATATCTGCATCAGAAATGGGAGTGAAAATTTTTGCCGCAATTCCGGGTTGATCAGGCACTCCTGAAATAGTGATGCGGGCTTCGTTCCTATTGTAGGTTACACCTGAAACAATTCTTCCTTCCATCTCTTTATCCTCCTCAACAACCCATGTCCCTTCTGTTTCTGTAAAAGTCGAACGGACATGAATTGGGACGTTATACTTTTTTGCAAATGTTACGGATCTGATATCGAGCACTTTTGCGCCCAAACTGGCAAGTTCCAGCATCTCGTCATAGGAGATTCTATCTATCTTTCTTGCAGTGTTGCAGATGTTTGGGTCAGTGGTATACACCCCTTCAACATCTGTGAAAATTTCACAGGCATCGGCCTTCAGTGCCGCAGCAAGGGCAACTGCCGTGGTATCGGAACCGCCTCGACCTAATGTTGTGACGTTGCCATTTTCATCAACACCCTGAAATCCGGCGACTACCACGATCTTACCAGAGTTCAGTTCAGCTACAATTTTTTCACTGTCAATAGACTGAATACGGGCTTTCGTGTGTGAGTTATCGGTGTTGATCTTTACCTGGTCGCCAAGAAAAGAAATACAATCGTCACCCATGGCTTTAACAGCCATGGCAAATAAAGAAATTGTAACTTGCTCTCCGGAAGAAAGCAATACATCCATTTCTCTGGTGTCAGGGAAATCCTGCATTTGCAGAGCAAAATCAGTCAGGCGATTGGTTTCTCCTGACATGGCAGAAAGGACAACCACCATCTGGTTTCCTTTTTTTTGCTTTTGAAGTACCCGTTTGGCAACGTTTTTAATTTTTTCAGGATCTGCAACGGAAGTCCCCCCGAATTTTTGTACAATTAACGCCATTTGCTTACAACTCCCATGTGCTACAAACTACTCTATATAGAAAAAAAGCTAACGGCAGACTCTATGCAAGCCTGCCGTGTATTGTTTGTTTCGTTATCAACCCAAATACGCTTCAAGAAGTGCTGATTTTTTATAAAATAGTACCTGCATGCAAAAATGCAACATTTTCTTCTTTGAGGCGGAGGACAGAATAATTATACGAAAACCGTAACTATTCAGCAAGGCAACCGGGGTGAAAATTCCGGCATTTATTTTAAAAGTAACAAAAAGGTCAACGTCTTGATTTTATATAATATTTACCTTTTGTTACTTAGAAGGTGATAGCTGGTAATTTTCCTAATCGTTGTTCTGTAACTGTTTAGGAGCACCCTATATCTGTGCAGGCGCCCCGGAGGAAGTGCCATTGGGGTGCTCCTTCTAAATAACAAAATCTCAACGTACTGATATTTTGTTACTTTTAAAATATATGCCGGGGCACCCGGTTGGGATGCTGAATAGTTATAGAAATCCATTATGAGCCAATGTTGAACTCTGGCTCATACCCGACAGTGAACAGGCCAGAATCTTTATTACGAATACTGAAAAAATGAGCGTTGTTTTTATCAAACGGACAAATAGGGTTCAGGCAAGAGTCAAACCCGAACTTTTTATAAAAGCCGGCATCACCTAAAACATAAATTGTCTGAGTCTTCACAACATTTTGTCTCAGGGAAAAACGAAGTAACTCCGACCCCACACCCTGCTTTTGAAATTCCGGCTTCACCGCAAGTGGTGCCAAATGCAAGCCACAAATATTAGAACCATTGTATGCATTTGAAAAAGCAATATAGGCTATGATTTTATTGGTATGAATACAGCCCCACTCATGTACATCCTTCCCGTTTCTGTGCAAGTTTTCTACCAATTGAATTTCATATGTACTGCGAGGAAACGCCTGACGTAAGAGAGCGGAAATTTTAGAATAACTTTCAGAAGAGAGTTTACGTATTTTCATTTTTTCCTATCTGTACAAAAGATTCAGTCCTGATTCCGCTTCCTTTTGAAGCGTTCCAAGTATTTCAGGTGCGTTGAATAATTTTTCGCACAGTTCACATTTTCTGTATTGAATAATTTCCCTTGCCTTAAAACCGGCAAAAGAGGCTATTGCTGATATACCCAGATTCCTAATATGGTTATATAAACTATTTGTTTCACTTTTACTGAAAAGTTTATCAATGCTGCTATCCTTTACATTTCCAAGATGAAAAAAGTTTGTGTTTGTGAAATGGCTCCCGGCATCGCAACAGGCAAACATGTCAAGATCTGGAGCAAGATAAGGATTCATGGGACAGCAGTTCGCCTGGTAATCCGTACGTATGGGAATGCGCTCAAATGATTCGGCACGGCCGGCAAAGATCACCGGTTCAGGAAAAAACCTGATATTATGTTTTCTCAGATAGTCTTCAAGATTGTCATCCTGTTCGGAAAAATCAGTCACAAATGAAACAAAATAATCCACGCCATTTCTTTTACAACTCTCGGCAGCATTTACTATATTTCTGCGAACAATATTCTTTTGATGCCACCGACTGTAACTCATGCGAATTTGTGACAACCCATTTTCTTTGAGCTGGACAACGTACCTGTCTGCAGACTCAGGGGTTTTAGCCCAAAAGCTGTTGCTGACAACCCGAGTGTATATTTCATACTCTCGACAAACGGAAATCAGTTCGCAAATATCATCCAGATAGATAAGCGGTTCACCTGCAGTGAAGCTTACACCCTTGACTTGGGCACTGGCCATTTCCGCTATGATTTTTTTTGCCTGAGCCATTTCCATCTTTGAATTCACAGGAATAGCATCTGCTGCGACACAGTGTTCACATTTGATATTGCAGCGTGTTGAATATCCAAAAGCAATTTTTCTCATAATTTTCTTTTGATATAAAAGTTCCTTGCTGTATGGTGCCCCTAATTATAACACAGCAAATCTGGAGGCCTTAAAAAATGACAGACAAAGACGTATTCCACATTGTTCTGGTGGAGCCTGAAATCCCTCCCAACACCGGATCAATTGCCAGGTTATGCGGTGCAACCAACACCGTACTTCATCTGGTGCGTCCTCTCGGATTTTCGACCGACGACAAACACCTTAAACGAGCCGGTCTTGATTACTGGAAATTTGTCGACATTCGTTATTGGGATTCTCTGGATGCTTTTTTAGAAGCCCAGGAAGAAAACAAATTGTATTTTCTCACCACCAAAACCAGCAGGTCTTATGTAGATGCACCTTTTAAACCCGGAGATTATCTCCTGTTTGGCAAGGAAACAAAAGGCCTGCCGGAAGAAATCTTAAGGCTTTACGCAGATCGTTGTTTTACCCTGCCCATGGCCAACCCGAATATCAGAAGTTTGAACCTTGCCATGACAGCCGGTATTGTTTTGTACGAAGCCTTACGCAGGCAATAAAATGGGTTCACAGCAATAGTCAATAAGAATCCAATCATAACCAATGGCACAGGTATTACGGCCACTGTCACGGGCACTGTGAAGACCGGTTTCCGCCCTTGTGGCAAGCGATTCAGTGTTATCAGTGGATATCATTTGCGCAATTCCTATACTTGTGGTGAAGGTAATTGACTTTCCACTTGAAAGCAGATGCTGTCCTCTTATTTTATCCAGCAATTTTCTTGCAACTCTGCACGCATCTCTGGTTTGACAATCTTTTAATATAATAAAAATCTGATCACCGTCCCAGCGACAGGTTCTATCTGATGCTCTTAAAACTGATTGAATTAATGTACTGAGTATGGTGAGCAGTTCATCGCCTGTCTGGTACCCATGGTTTTCATTTATAATCTTAAAATGATCGATGTCTATTATGATTACGGATAATGGTTCAAGGGTTCGATTTGTGTCAAGAAGAACATGCCTGAACACGTTAGAAAAAGCATGGCGTGTCATACATCCTGTTAACATGTCGATATGTTGCGTATCGAGTGGGTTTTTGTGTAATTTCACAAACAGATAATTCGCCACTGCAAAAATCACAAAAAGCAGGATACTGTTGGCCAGGGAGATTCTAAACAAATTTTCTGTGTGTATGGTGCAGTCGGGATGGTTACAGAGCGAATATGACACCACCCCGCTTAACACAAAGCCAATAAGCAAGACACAGTTTAGGAGTAGTTGAAAAAAGAACTTTTTTCGATCTGCTTTCATAAAATCTACAGGTGACGAAGAGACTGGAATATGGTAACACCAACACTTCATTGAGGGAGGGCGTTTAAATTCCAGTATTCCACTATACAGGAATTTAAGAATATCCTTTTTTTAACAGGTTTTAATTCATTCAGGTATTATTTTTTTAGAAGGAGTAATAAAAGATGGTTGAGCGCGTATATAATTTCAGTCCCGGTCCTGCTACTCTGCCAGTTGAAGTGTTGCAGCAAGCGTCCAAAGATGTTGTGAATTTTAAAGAAACAGGCATCGGACTCATTGAAATGAGTCATCGTTCCAAAGAGTTTATGGAGGTGGCAGATACCACCGAAAGCCTGCTCCGGGAACTTATGGAAATACCTGACAATTACAAAGTACTTTTTCTTCAGGGCGGCGCTTCAAGCCAGTTCTATATGATTCCCATGAATCTCCTGGGGAATGGAAAAAAAGCAACCTATCTAAACACCGGAACCTGGTCAAAAAAGGCGATCAAAGAGGCAAAACTTTTTGGTGATATTGAAGTTGCCTATTCAAGCGAAGAGCAGACATTTAACAGAGTGCCGACCCAGGACGAGTACAGTGTTACTCCCGATTCCGAATATCTCTACTTTGTTTCCAATAACACTATTTATGGAACACAGTTTCCTGATATTCCCCAAACAGACAAAATTTTAATTTCTGATATGTCTTCAGATATCCTGTCCAGAAAGATTGATGTGTCTAAATTTGGGATTATTTTTGCCGGAGCCCAGAAAAATATGGGTCCTGCCGGTGTTACCGTTGTCATCATAAGAGATGATCTGCTGGAGAAAACACCAGAAAACACCCCTACCATGCTGACCTACAAGACCCATGCTGATAAAGGCTCAATGTTCAACACGCCTCCCTGTTTTGCAATTTATGCTGTGGGAGAAGTCTTAAAATGGCTGAAAAAGCAAGGTGGTGTGTCGGCCATGGAAGCACGGAATGTTGAAAAAGCCGGCCTTCTTTACGACTGCATAGATGGTACAGACTATTATCGTGGTCATGCTGAAAAATCGTCTCGCTCTTTGATGAATGTTTCTTTTAACCTGCCCAACGCAGATCTTGAAGCCAAATTTATTGCAGAAGCTGCAGAGATCGGACTCAATGGCTTAAAAGGACATCGTTCCATTGGTGGTTGTCGCGCATCTATTTACAATGCCTTTCCCAAAGAGGGCGTAGAAAAACTTGTGGCATTCATGAAAGAGTTTGAAGCCAATAACAAAGGCTGATCTGCTGCTGCCAAATGAACTACGATGGTGACATCATTCGTCCGCCCAGCGAGGCGAATTCCATTATCATTCAGGTAACCGTTGGCTGTTCCCATAATCGCTGCACTTTTTGCGGTGCTTATAAAGACAAAAAATTCCGTATTCGCAGCGACGAGGAAATCCTTGAAAATATTGCTTTTGCCGCCCAATACTGCAGGCGGCAAAAGCGTGTGTTTTTAGCGGACGGTGATGCACTGATCTTATCCCAGAAACGTTTGCTGACGATTTTTAATCAGATAAAAGAACACCTGCCCTGGGTTAATCGAATTGCTACATACGGCAATGCAAAAGCGATTCGTTCAAAAACTATTGAAGACTTTGAGGAGCTGAAAAAGAAAGGATTACATCGTATTTATATGGGGCTGGAAAGCGGAGATAACCAGATTCTGGCTGATGTAGATAAGGGTGAAACCGGCGATTCAATGATTTCAGCAGCACAATGTGTTAAAAAAGCCGGAATTTTTCTCTCTGTGACAGTCCTTCTTGGTCTTGGCGGTGTCAAAAGAAGCCTGCAGCATGCTCAGGAATCAGCTCGAGTGTTAAGTATGATGCAGCCCAGGCAAATTGCTGCCCTTTGTCTTATGCCTTTATCCAATACTCCACTGGGTACCAGCTATGAAGCCGGCAACTTTCAGTTGCCGAATGCACATGGAATGCTCCTTGAGCTGCGTGAACTAATAAAAAATATCGATTGTGATCCTGTTCAATTCATGGCTAACCATGCGTCTAACTATCTTCCGCTTAGCGGCAGGCTTGTTCGTGACCGTGCAGCAATGCTTGAATCAGTTGAACAGGCACTCCTTGGAAATCAGGATTTAGTTCCAGAGCACTTTCGGGCCTTGTAGGTCTTATAAAAAAACAAATGAGTACTAAAGCAGATCTTAGAAATCTAACCCAGGATGAATTAGTCCACTATGTGGAATCCCTTGGGCAACCCGCATTTCGTGGCAGGCAGATCATGGCCTGGCTCTATCGTCCTGGTATTACGGAATTCTCCCAGATGACCGATCTGGCAAAAGAATTTCGTACAAAACTTTCAGAACATGCAAGGATCTTTCGTTTCAAAGATCCTTTGATTCAGCGTTCCAGTGACGGTTGTGTCAAATTCGGTTTTACCCTGGAAGATGGTAATCTGATAGAAGCTGTCCTTATCCCGGAACCTGATCGGAATACCTTATGTGTCTCGTCACAGGTTGGTTGTGCCATGAAATGTACCTTCTGTCTCACTGCCACCATGGGTTTTACCAGAAATCTCACCCCTTCTGAAATTGTGAATCAGGTGTGTGCTGTCGGTGATTTTCTTCGTAACGAGCCAAAATCAAAACTTATTGGTCTGGATCGGGTAACCAACCTGGTTTTCATGGGAATGGGTGAACCCTTAAATAATCTGGAAAATCTTATTAAATCCATCTCTATTCTTACTGAAGATCGTGGGCTTAATATGACGAACAGGCGCATCACGGTCTCCAGTTGTGGAATTGCAAGTAAAATGACAGAGCTTGGTAATCAAACTGATGTAAATCTGGCTATTTCATTGCACGCGGTTGACGATAAGACCCGTGACAGCCTTATGCCGGTGAATAGTCGTTATCCCCTTAAAGAATTACTGCAGGCCTGTCGAGACTTTCCAATGCCTAAACGCAAACGGATCATGTTTGAATATATCCTGCTCAAAGGAGTGAATGACTCGAATGAAGAGGCACACGAACTAGCACGTATTTTAAGAGACATACCATGTAAAGTTAATTTAATAGCTTACAACGAATCACCTGGCCTGCCCTTTAAAAGTCCTTCAAGAAACAGAGTGTATGCCTTCCAGAAAATTGTCCGGGATGCCGGATATTCTGTATTTATACGAACCAGCCGGGGAGAAGATATCTCTGCTGCATGCGGACAACTTGCCAAACAGAAACATGAACAAAAGGGGTGAATAATGCCTGAACTTGAGGAGTGTACAGGATATCAATATTTGCGGGAAACCGCTTATGACCGTGAAACAATCAGACAGGTCAAACGTCCTGCCATTGCACAGGTAGAGACATTCAAGAAATATCCTGATGCTGAAAAAGTGCAACTCCCGCGAAACTGGCAACTGAAAGAAGCACGCATCACTCCCCTGCTCCAGAACAGACGTTCTGTGCGTAAGTATGAGGAAAAACCGGTTATACTGGAAGAGCTTGCTTTCATGCTTTGGGCCAGCCAGGGTATTACTGCAAAATCAGGTAGCTACTCGTTCAGAACTGTCCCGTCAGCCGGGGCGCTTTATCCAGTAGAAACCTATATCAGTGCCAATCAGGTGGAAGGTCTGGAGCCGGGCCTCTATCATTTTGATGTGGAAAATTTTTGTTTGGACAGATTGAGTGATAGTGACAGTGCAGAGGCCGTTGCCACAGCCTGCCTGGATCAGAAATTCATGGCCGGATCTGCCGTAATTTTTCTCTGGTCAGCTGTTATCAGGCGCTGTATGAGCAAATATGGCAACCGGGGCATGCGTTACCTCTTCCTTGATGCCGGTCATATCTGTCAAAATCTTCTTATGGCAGCAGAGGCCACCGGCAACGGAGGCTGTCCTGTTGCAGCCTTTTATGATGCGGAGGTGAATGACTTGCTGAGCCTTGACCCTGAAGAGGAGTCAATGCTCTATGCTGCTTCTGTTGGAAAAAAGGCTGCTGTTAAAAAGCAATGTACTTTGTGATAGATTTATCGAAGCGTGCTGGAAAATGAAACCAATCCATTCACATGTAGTATTAAAAAAAGAGTCCACAATATGAAAAGAATTAGCATAATTATCTGTAATCGATACCATACTTGTGCCGGTGGAAAGTGTTTACGATCTTTGCGTAATCGTGAAGGAGCCTTTGCCCTGTATAAGGGAGAGGAAGTCGAATTAGTGGGCTACACCAACTGTGGAGGTTGCCCTGGCGGCAATATAGAATACGCTCCAGAAGAAATGAAAAAAAATGGAGCAAATGTCATCCATTTGGCTACAGGCCTAGTGGTCGGTTATCCGCCCTGCCCGAGACTGCAAGCCTTCTGTAAATTTATTCCCGCCAAGTACGGTCTGGATGTGGTTATCGGTACTCATCCGATTCCGCAAAACTATTACATAACCCACACAGAATTAGGAACTTGGAAGTCTGGCAGATGGCAAGAACTTATCAAGCACGTCTTGACAGATGAGGAAACACGTCTGGCATACGACTGATGATGTAAGGTTAAAAGCACGGACTTGAAATGCTTGGTTGAAGCGTGATCAAGATAAGGAAAATATTTAGTGAGTTATGAAATTCAAGAGATCAAACCTGAACATGACATCAAAGTTTGTGAAATCATAAAAAAGGTAGGCGAAGAATACGGTGCAATTGGAGAAGGTTTTGGCCCTTCCGATTCTGAAGTTGTCGCCATGAGTCAACACTATAAAGATGAACGCTCCAGTTTGTATCTAGTTGCGACCATAGAAAATATTGTTGGTGGAAGTGGAGTTGCTGCTTTCAATGAAAGTGTAAAATTCTGTGAGTTGCGAAAACTATTTCTTCTCCCGAAAAGTCGTGGTTTAGGGCTAGGTAAAAAGCTTACTGACAAATGTTTAGAGTATGCCAAAAACAAAGGTTACAAGAAATGTTACTTGGACACTCTAACCAATATGAAGTCTGCAATAGCCTTATATGAAAAATTAGGATTTATTCATCTCGATCAACCTCTGGAAGGTACGATCCATAATAGCTGCGATGTTTGGATGTTAAAGGAATTGTAACAAACATGCCCACATCGAAGAACTTGGTTTTCTTGTAAGTGCCTCAGCTTAAAATGGCTACTGATTATCTGTCAATTTTAAATAGATTTTACACTTGATGGAATCGCAAAAAGTACCCTCCTCCGTCATTCCCGGAAACTACCCCGGGCGTGAATGACGGGATAGCGACGCAGCTTTTTATGTGTTTGCAGCGCTAAAATTTCCACTGCACACCTGCGTTGACTCCCCACAATGTTTTGTCATAAATGATTCCTTGTGTATCAGTGACTGAGTCATAAAAAACATTGGCCACACTGAAGCTCAAGTCAAAGCTTTCGGTGAAGGCCCAGACACCACCAATGGTTATGGTATCAGCATCCAGTTCAGGTGCTTCAGGCATGACACGATCTGCATCTATACCGAGGCGAGTAGCCTTATACCCGCTACTGACCTTCCAGCGTGGGTTGATAATATATTCAAGAGAAACTGCAGCATCATAACTGCCACCCTGTCCGGATAGTCGACCTTCCCAGGTAGCCTCTTTTTCAAGGTACCAGGTAAAACTTATAGCAGCTGTTATATTCGGTTGTATTTTATAGGCTAAACCTGCTCCAAGAAGCCCTGGTAGATCCTCCCTTCCTTTTGCTATTCTATTCACTACGCCGATATCATCACGGTTGATATCCGTATCGAAAACTAATTTTGTGTTACTCTGGTAGATAAACCCGATATTCAACTCGTCAGTGAGTGCACTATTCACCCCGATAAATCCCCCCATCCCTTGGGCGCCCTGTTCAAAATCAACTCCAAATGAGTGAGAAGTTGCGGCTTGCCCATTAACAGAAACTGTCAGGGTACTCTGAGCCTCCACAATGGCATTGATATATCTGAGCCCTGCTGAAATTGACCAGATATCATTGATGGCGTACGATGCTCCTAAAGTGTAACCTGTATAATAGCTTTTTGCCTTAAGGTTCATATCCTCAACAGTAGTAAAAGGAGAACTTGCCAGCACATGGATTGCTATCTGTAACGTTGTTGCATTTCCTTGTGTGTAATCAACAATACCACCGCCGCCAGGGATAGTAAATGCAAAAAAGGCAGCCCAATTGTTTTGTTTATAGAGGGCAAAAAAACTAGGAATTACAGACAAAGTATCATCTTGGTGATACTCTCCAATACCCGGAATGTTATTCGTATAATCCTTGCAAAGAGTAATGAAATCTAATTTAATATAGCTCTCATTTCTCATTTTCATAACTCCTGCTGGATTATAAACCACAATGTCAACATAATCTGTGGCGGCGTGTCTGGTAAAACTACGTGTATAATCAACGCTTAAGCTTTGTTTGTTGACAATACCGTCAGCAAGGGCTGATTGCGCCATTAACGAGGCAGCAATGAGAGAGGTGAGGAATGAATAAACACTTGTCATGATATTGGTTAAAATGTGAATGAGTTATGGTAAAGAGGTAAAAGAGATTGAGGCATTTCAGTAAAGATGAAGCTATTCGCCATATGTTAACAAATCAACCTGTTATATAATTAGCCACAGACGGTTATTTATAAAGCAGATGTGTAACTATTCAGCGTGTTGTTGTTAAGGCATATTATTTCAAAAAGTACGTCATTCCCGAGGTAGTTATCGGGAATCCAGCCATATTCAAGATGGATTCCCGATAACTACCTCGGGAATGACAGATTTTATGTAGTTTTAGCCCGAAAGAATATAAAATCCAGTGTTTGCAAAATTACGCTGAATAGTTACATTCGTTTTTAATATTCACACCACTAATAGGGATGAAACTCCCTGACCCTGTAAGATTTCTCCCTGTAATCTTTATTATAGTCTTTTTTGAAGTCACCATATTTGGCTACAAAACGTCCCATATACTGATTGACCACGGGATATTCAGCCTTTAGCCAGGCAACCATACCGCCTGCAAGGATTTTAACGTTGGTATATCCATATCTTGTCATGAGATGAGCGACATAGTAGGCGCGATGAGATGTCCGACAGAAAATATAAATCTCGGCATTAGGATCTTTAATTTTTTTTGGAATTGTATAGACATGCCCGGCGTGGATATTGTCAGCCCCTTCAATGTGAAAGGTGTAAAATTCTTCAGCCATTCTCAGATCAAGAATATAGGCATTTCTTTTACCGGCAT
>JAOZQU010000129.1 GCA_029932055.1 Desulfocapsa sp. | reverse complement strand
CGAACCAGTTGCCAAGTATGGGTGGAAAGGCTGTAAATGTTGACGGTCTTGTAATATTTGTCATCAGGTTTTTGGACGTCCTTATGAAAGGCCTTAACAGTCTGGTGGCTGTTGATGGTTACTGTGGTGCCATTCATCCAAGGCTGCAATTTGGAGACTGCGATTCGATCAGGCTGGAGCATATCCTTTAGCATTTTCGGATCGAAAACAAGATCACTCTCAATCAGCAGAAAGGGTTCATCTATTTCCTTCCTTGCCAGCCATAGCGAATAAATATTGTTGGTTGTTTTATATACCGGGCTGGTAATATAAGTGATATCAATACCCCCGGTCCGAGTTCCAAGAAAATTACGGATAGAATCAGCTTGGTGACCGACAACTATAACCAGTCGCTTAAAATTGTGTAACCGTAGGGCGTCAACCAACCTCTCAAGAATAGATATTTCATTGACGGGAACAAGGCATTTGGGCATTTTATCGGTTAGCGGAGCTAGACGGCTACCTGTACCGGCAGCCAATAACAGAGCCGTGCGTACTTGTTCTTTACCAAAGTCTGAATGGTTAGATAGATCCTGCATATTTCACTTCCTTTGTATGTATCAAACAACGACAGAATAACTGCACCTATGAAAACCATAGGGGCAGGTGAGCGGAAAGTGGTTATTTTCCTGACAGTTGTCTCAAATAAACAAGCTGAAGGGGAATAAGCAGTACATAGGGGAGATCTCGACGAGAAAGAAAAAAAGGATTACCGCAGAGGATTTAATAATATACAAGAATAGTGTAGCTAAGTCAAGGGTCTATTGGTTTTTGTTGTGTTTACCGATAGTTACAGTAAGTGCAGTGAGGGTAAGGGGGTTAATATATCTGTAACAGACGCATCTCTTTTGTTTGGTGCAGAATTGCTGACACCGAATAAAAACCATTGGGGACAAGCCACGGTTTCTATTTTCATTTTTACAAACCCGCCTTTCTTTGTTTTCTTCTTCAGCTCAAGTTTTTCTATAGATCCTCTGAAATCAATGCCGTTTTTGTGTAAAACCACAAAGCAGGCGACAACAGCAGCTATGGCATTGGGTACCTGGCCCTTTTATTAACGCCACGACCAGGAGGCTGGCATTCTTTGGTAAGGGAATTTAACTATTCAATATAATGTGGTAAAAGGCTATATTGTTTTCTTGACGAATAGTTTTGTTATGTGTACAAGAAGCATATAATCTGCCTTGTGGGTAGGTCATGTTATATTGTTTGCAAACAACATTTTACAAGGAGAGTGCTATGTCAAAGAAAAAAGACAAAAAGAAAAAAGATAAAAAGAAAGATGACAAAAAAAAATCATGCAAGAAGAAAGCATGTAAAGCTAAAGATGTAAAAAAAGGTAAGAAAAAAGATAAAAAAAGTAAGAAGAAAAAATAGTTAGTTTACGTACGGCTCAGACAGTAAATTATCTGTGCCGTACGGTTTCAATCCCTTCAGTATGCTCTGTTAAGAACTCCTTTCCGTAGAAATTTCACCGAACAATCATGTGGATTCCCACGTTTACTCGGAAACTTCTCTTTTTAAATCAGTCAGATGGCTGGGGTGTGGATTCATGGAACGATCATAGACTCCATATTCTGCTCCAACTGCCACTCACTTTTTAGAAGGTCGATACCCTGGTGATTGGTCAGGTCGAGGTGGATCGGGGTGACGGAAATATACCCCCTGCTCACGGCATAGACATCTGTATCTTCTCCAGAATCGGGAGAAGGCGTGCCGCCACCTATCCAGTAGTGTTTTCGTCCCCATGGATCACAGGTTTCCTGAATGGCATTGTCCCATAGACGTCTTCCCTGGCGGGTAACTCTTATCCCCTTTATTGAACTATTTGCCGGAACATTGGTATTAAGAAGAGTATCTTTTGGCAGTCCTTGTTTCAGTATCATCTTTGCAAGTTTTGCAGCAATCTCAGCTGCACGTGTAAAATCGTATGGAGCTTCTCCTGCCAGTGAAACAGCCAGAGACGGAATTCCATACATTGTGCCTTCTACTGCAGCCGAGACAGTGCCTGAGTAGGAAATGTCATCGCCGAGGTTGGGGCCGGGATTAATACCCGAAATCAGCAGGTCAGGTTTGTGTTTGACGATTTTGTTCAAACCAATGGCCACGCAATCGGTGGGCGTGCCGTCTATGGTGTAAAATCCGTCTTTGAGTTTAGTGACCCGTAAGGGGCGATTCATGGTCAGTGAGTGAGATACAGCGGAGTTGTCCCTGTCAGGCGCGATAACCAGGCATTCTGCCTGGCTGCTGAGTGCTTGAACAAGGGCTTCCAGACCGGGGCTGTGTATTCCGTCGTCGTTGGTGATAAGGAAATGTGGCATATTTTCAACTGTAATGATTGTTGTTATGGATAAGTGTAAAGTATAAGGTAAACAAATTTTCTTTGGGGGCCAATGTATTTTTCCAACATGTAAAACAACACAATCAAATATACGTTTTGCAGGACAGATTATACTCGGTGTTGACATCTGTTTTACGCTCTTGTACCGTTTCTTTAATTGAAAATTTTACGGAGAGAGCCCATGAGAAGTCATAAAAATATCTATAAAAATTTACTACTGTTCGGTATCCTTGTGGTGCTGGCCGGTTGTGCCGGGTTGGGGAAACCTGTGGAAGAACCGCAGGTCACGCTTGTGGACATGCAGATACTTGAGGTCAAGCCCCTTGAGGCTATCGTGCAGGTTTCGCTGCGAGTGATGAACCCCAACGATTTCCCCCTTGATTTGAAAGGGGTGAGCTGTAAGCTGAATATTAACGGTAAGCATTTTGCCACTGGTGTCGGGGATAAACAGCAGGAAATTCCGGCGTTTGGCACGGATATCGTCCCTGTGACCGTGTACGCTTCCACCTTGAAAATATTCTCCTCGGCTCTGGCCCTGCTCCAGGGTGTGGAACAGAACCAGGATGAGTTGCAGTCTGTGCGTTACGAGTTGGTGGGTAAGATCAGGTTAGGTGGCGGTATAAGCAGATCTGTACCTTTTGAAAGCAGCGGAGAGTTGTCACTGGGAGGGCAGGCGTCGGAGACACCTTTTCGTCGCTATCGCAATCTTCAGGTTGAGTAATGAGCAGACTGTTTAGTACCTTAGAAATTCTTTTCGTGTTTTTTTGAAAAGAATTTTGTGAAGGTACTTTCACCCCACGAGGGGGTACTGAAATGAGTGCCGGCTTACCGTTCATCACCGGTGTTATTGTAAACAATGACGATATTTACTCAACAGCAGTATTCTTTGATTGAAGGTTTCTAAAACTTGCCGTCATAGAAGCTGCACCCTTTGTGTTTCCGTGATCAAGTTGAACATACATGCCGGCAGCGCGGATCATTGCCTGTAACATCAGTTTGCTGTTACCGGAAGAGTTCAACCAGGCATGTTCCAAAATTTCATGTACCTCAAAAAAACAGTTCTTCGTCCCAGAGTACCAGGGCTCTGCGCAAGGTCTTTTCAATGTGATTTCTGCTGATAGTCCGCAGCGCTCTGCGGTAACTGCTCATACGGTCATTAATATACTGTGCATATATGAGGGGTAGCTCAGGTGTGAGATAGTGATCTGCAACGTTTTCAGCTAGCGTCAGGTCAAGATTGCGGAGCGAAGTCATCAGCGCTTTTGATAAATTGTTGCGTATATCACGGCAAAGCCGGTCAGTGAAAGGATTAAACCTATCTATGGTCTTTGTGCTCATTTTTCTAGAGCACACCTCGGTAGAAGGCGTACTTGGTTGCATAAGGGGCAAATAGGTCTGTAATTTGTTCTTTCTCAGAGTCAGGTAATGGAGGAAGGGTACCGGCAGTCGAAAGTTCGCGAACCTCTTCAGGCGTTGAGCAGCCGACAATCGCCACTGTTATACCACAGGAAAGTGCATAGCGAATGAGCAGTTCTGGAGTTATGCCAAGTTTGGGTATAATATAGTGCCCGGCACCAAGCACCTTCATGCCAATAACAGCCACCCCTTTTTCCTGGGCTGTTGGCAATGTGTGTGTCAGAAAGCCGCCGATCACTTGTTCAACAGGGTTGACCGGCATGAGAACAGTATCAACAGGCCATTGTTCAACGGCTTTGGTGAGAATGTAAGGGTCATGGTGCCCGGTAACACCAATATTTTTTACCAGTCCGTTTTCTTTTGCTAAAATGAAGGCCTCAAGTGCACCGCCTGGCCTGGATATTGCTGCGAGATCTTCTTCGGTGCGGACATCATGAATCTGCCAGAGGTCAAGGTGGTTTGTCTTGAGTCTCTGCAGAGAGGCAGCGAGGTCGGCCAGGGCTCCATCCCTGTCACGGGATGCAGATTTTGATGTTTGGAAAACATTGCTGCGCAATTCAGGATTTGTTTTCCAAACCTCTCCATAATAGAGCTCGCTGTCAGAGTATACTCGTGCGCAATCACAGTAGGTCAGACCCTGATTCAGTGCCTCTCGAATAACCAGTTGCGCTTCAGCGTTTTTGTCGTAAGTCTGGAGGATGCCTTCTCCACCCAGGCCTACAACGGAAACTTCTTTTTTGAGGCTACCGAGTTGAATGGTCTTCATTTCAGTTCTGTTACAGAAGTGAAGGTTTTCTTCTACGTGATCGGCTGGTCATTCTGCCAATGATTATTCCAATAAGCAGCACACCACCACCGGCAAGAAACCATTTGAGAGCCTTGTCATTTTTCAGGTTTTCGCTTTCCTGCTTCATTAGAGCCAGCTTTTGCAGGAGCACTTTGTTCTCCTGGCCTGTTTTCTGCAGATTTTTCTTTATTTGAACTACATCTGCAGTATCCTGCTGCAAAGTCAGGTAGTTTGCTCTTATTTCGTCCCTTTCTGCGAGTGTTGAGTCAAGCTCTACCGTAGTCTGGGTAAGGGTGGAAGAAATCGCTTTCAATTTTTGATTGGTTTCGATTTCCCTTTGCTTTATTTCTTCTTTTTCCGTACGTAATGAAACAACAATGTCCTTGAGAGGCGGTTCATCGCTCAGAAACCTTTTTAACATCCAACCCTCTTTGCCATTGGCGAGGCGTACTTTGGCATAGTCCTCAGTTGCTTCGAGGAATTCAACAGAGATACCATCTCTAACCATGGCAATAATTTTAAAATCAGTTCCCTGGCCCCTCCTGACAACAACTTCCGAGCTGGGTTTTACGTACTGTGTTTTGGCAAAAACCTCTGTTCCAGAAAATAAAATTGCATTGAATTGCAGGAAAAGAATAAAAGCCAAAAGCAAGATTGAGAGAGAACCTGATGGTGTTTTCATTTGTTTTATAATCATGGTGTTGTATCTCCTTAGCCATACTCACTGTTAATACGGGTGGCTCGTAATTATTGAAGAATCTTATTACAATCTCAAGCAGGTATAGTACTTACTACAAAACAGCAAGTTTGAAGTCAATGGCTTTTCCAGGTGTCTTGTATAGGGAGGGGCCAGATTAACAGACCATTTAAGCAAAATTATCGCTGGGTCAAATATAGTGTGAGGGACAACACCATGGCAGAAAGTAGTAGTATTTTAGTCATTCACCACGAACCGGATCGATATTTTGAGTTACTGTGTAGCAGATTTCCTTCATTACATTTTTACAGTGCTCGAAATGATCAGGAAGTGCAGAAATGTATGACTGAAGTCAAACCACAAATCCTGCTTAGTTTTCGTTGTGATGGAGTTTCCACTAAAGCTCAGACCATGGCGGTTAAAGAAGCGTGTGTTGCATGGGTTCAGGGAGGCGGAGCAGGATATGATCATATCGGTGACCTTGATCGGATAGCTTGTCCGGTATCGAATTGTGCGGGAGTGCTCAGTAAGTTTCAGGCGGAAACGGTCATTGGAGCAATGCTCAATCTCAACTTTGGATTTTTCCGCTATCAACAGCAGCAACAGGAGAAAATTTACCGCAAACTTCCGTGGCAGTCACTTGAAGGGAAAAAATTGCTGCTTATTGGTCTTGGCCACATTGGAAAGGCTGTGGCTGTTAATGCACGCCATTTTGGTATGCATGTGACAGCAGTCAGGTCTCGGCTTCAGGATTCACCAGTGGCTGATGTGGTTCACACGCCGGACAAATTGCCGGAACTATTGCCTGACGCGGATTTTGTTTCACTTCATCTGCCGTATAGTGAGGCCACGCACCATTTTTTTGATGCGATGATGCTTGAGGCCATGAAAGACAGTGCCTATCTTATTAATACGGCACGGGGTAATATTGTGGATGAAAAGGCTCTCATTGCAGCTCTTCGGGAGAAGATAATTGCTGGTGCCTATCTCGATGTGTTCAGCGAGGAACCTTTACCCGCAACAAGCCCTTTGTGGCAACTGGAGAATGTGCTTATCACTCCTCATTACTGCGATGCAGTGGAAGACTGGCGTGAACGTTTTGCTGGTTTCTTTGCGGACAACCTGCAACGGTGGCTGGATGGAAAGGTATTGCATAATCTTATCAAAACATAGAATGCTCCTAAACAGTTAAAGAACTGCGGTTAGGCAAATTACCCGCTATCACCTGAATACAATAAAATGATAGAAGAATTATGAAAACAATCGGAATGCTGGGTGGAATGAGTTGGGAATCCACAGCAAGCTATTACAAAGCCATCAATGAAGGGATTAAACAGGAACTTGGTGGACTACACTCTGCAAAGATATGTATGTACAGTGTGGATTTTGATCAAATTGAAAAATTGCAGCATCAGGGAAATTGGGCAGCAACTGCAGAGATTTTATCAGCGGCAGCTCAATCAGTTGAAGCAGGTGGGGCTGATTTTTTGCTCATCTGCACTAACACAATGCACAAGGTAGCTCCTGAAATTGAAAAGGCTATTTCTATCCCTCTTCTTCACATTGCCGATGCAACAGCAGAAAGGCTCCTGGAAAACAACATAAAACGAGTGGGCCTGCTCGGAACAAGATTTACAATGGAAGAAGATTTTTACAAGGGCAGGCTGATTGATAAGTATACTATTGACGTTGTTGTTCCTGAGTCGGATGAACAGGAAATCGTGCATAACGTGATTTATTCAGAGCTTTGTTTGGGAAAAGTAACCGATCGTTCACGGTTAAAATATCTTTCCATTATAAACGAATTATATGCCAAAGGTGCTGAAGCGGTTATTCTGGGTTGCACAGAGATTGCGTTGCTGGTTCAACAGAAACATACGTCTGTGCCACTCTATGACACAACAGAAATTCATGCGTCAGCTGCAGTGAAGCTGGCAATATCAATATAGACGGCTAACCGGCTGAAAAGGAATTTTTCTTTGAACCTGATCATTAATAATTTGAAAATTCCCATTGAGAGAGATGGGAGTAGTGCATATGTAAATGCTGCCGCACAGAAGATGCGAACAGATAAAGGGAAGATCTCCATAGTAAAAATTCTCAGTAAATCACCTGACTATAAAAATCAGGAACAATTCTATTATAACGTTTCATTAGTTGTCACCATTGATGATAGCTACGAGAATAAACAAAAATTTTCTGTCTACCTGGAACAGCCACAGGCAACCCGAAAAACTGTTACGACTAAGGAGAAGCCTTTAATTATAGGCTTTGGTCCTGCCGGCATGTTTGCAGCCCTTGAATTTGTTGATCGCGGGATCAACCCCGTAATCTTTGAAAGGGGGAAAAAAATAGATGAACGTAGTGTTGATGTTCAGAAATTTATAAGAAAAAGGGTGTTGAATCCTGAATCTAACATCCAGTTCGGTGAAGGTGGTGCCGGTTCATATTCGGATGGGAAGCTGTTTTCCAGAAGAAACAATAATACCAGCACTGTCAATCGGGTATTGAAAACCTTTGTCAAATTTGGTGCACCGGCTGAAATAGAGTATATAAGTAAGCCCCATTTAGGAACGGATGTATTGTGTAAAATTGTTCGTAATATACGGCGCTATATCCTTGAGAGAGGTGGTGAGATACATTACGGCTCAAAAATGACAGACATCCTGATAGCAGAGGGGAAGGCCTTTGGTATTACCATAAATGGGGAAAAGGAATTTCTTTCTTCAAGCATTTTTATTGCACTTGGTCATTCTGCGCGCGATACCTTTGAGATGATGCATAAAAAAGGTGTTGCTGTTGAACAGAGGCCGATTTCCGTGGGGGTGAGAATCGAGCATCCTGTTGAAACGATCAATCTCATGCGCTATGGCGATAAATATCAAAATTTTAAAGGCTTGGGAGCTGCAACCTATTCTCTAAATCATACTAATCGACAAATCCGCAGAGGTGTTTATACGTTCTGCATGTGCCCAGGAGGTGAAGTTGTCAATGCTTCATCTGAGGAAGGTATGCTGGTTTTAAATGGGATGAGCTACTCACAAAGGGCTTCAGTTTTTTCAAATGCAGCATTGGTTGTGAGCTGCCATGCGGCAGACTATAAATCGACAAATCCCCTGGCGGGACTCGAGTTTCAACGAAATATTGAGCGTAAGGCTTTTAAAGCCGGAGGGGAAAACTGGGAAGCCCCTGCCCAAAGTTTGAAGAATTTTTTAGGGTTGAGCAGCGTTACCGGTTTAGATAAAAACTCATATAAAATGGGCGTTATTCCAGCTGATATGAGGGATATTTTCCCTGATTTTGTGGTGACAGAGCTTTTGGTGGCATTTAATAAATGGAAAAAAGAAGTGCCATTATTTATTTCAAACCATGCGATACTACTTGGTGCGGAGACACGAACATCATCTCCGGTACGGATTACACGCAACGAGAAATTTGAATCAGTCAATGTTGAAAATTTGTATCCTATTGGTGAAGGCTCAGGCTATACTGGCGGTATAACAAGTTCAGCAGCAGATGGTATCAAGGCTGTGGAAATGCAGGTGGTGAATGAAGAAAAAAAATGAGGGCAGTCGCCTGGTCTATTCGACCGAGTCCGGCAAAATAAGCTCTGATAAGAGAAAAAAACAAGCCATCCCCCCCAACGATGGCATTGTCAGGTTGATGCGGCAAACAAAGGGCCGAAAAGGAAAAGGCGTAACCTTGATCACCGGCGTGGCGCTGGATAATGGTGCTTTGAAGAAACTGGCAAAATCTCTTAAACAAAAATGCGGAAGTGGTGGCAGTGTAAAGAACGGAGTTATTGAAATTCAGGGCGATCACAGAGATATGCTGGAACAGGAATTAGGCAGTCTTGGTTATAAAGTGAAACGTGCCGGAGGGTAAACTTTTACAATATGAGAAAACGGGTACGAATAGATACGGATTACCGGAAAGATTGCTGATGGGGCTTTAAAGACGTGCGGGCACGTCTCGATAATATGAGCACTGGTCAGGAGTTTCATTTCCTCTGTGTTCCTAAAATGGCTGATAGAATGGACGAGATAGTCTCCAAAGGTGGTGGGATGATTTTCAAGAGAGACGATAGATCCTATGGGGTCGTTCTTTCTGTGCGCAAAGGAGCCTGAAAATATGGCCTATACTCATCGTACAGTCAGGCCCGGGCTGAAAAAAGGGACGGTTCTTTCAGAATCAGGCAAAGAGCTGATTCCTCCGCAGGATTGGGCTTTTCTCAAAGCAGGAGATGCAGCAATAACCCGAAGTGTAAAGGCAAAGGGAGAGACCTGGGTTGTTCAGGTGCGAAAGGGAAGGCGGATGATTTCAAAGGGAATATGGGCAAAAGAGAGCCATGTCCTTGAATCACAGCAAGAAGTTGAGGCAAAGCGGGCAACCCCTGAATACGCAAAAAGGCGTAAAAGTGACCTTGCCAGACGTGCGGCCAAACAAGAGAAGTATCTTGTGGATTTCTGTACTGAAGTTGTCAGTTATCTTGGCTTTCATCCCCGATATAAGGCTGAGGCAGATGTTCTTGGAAGAAAAATCACTGAACACGCAGCTCCAGTTGGAAGTGGAACAGTGGCCAGAACTGAACGAATCCCCATTGCCAAACGTGCAGAAGCTGCAACCATTGCCTGGATGCGGCATCAGACCACAGCCTATGATTCAATGAAGATCGCACGGGTGAAGGGAAAGAGGCGGGAGATTCGCAGGCAGCTTGCCGCGAGATCTGTCAAGTTGCTTGAGGCCTATCGCCAAGGGGTTGCTCTTGCTGGAAATTGTCCTCTGCAAAAGGCATTAGCATGAGGAGGGCCTGTACCCTTAATGAACGGTCATAATTGATGGACTCGACAAAAGTCCCCTGCTCTGTCATTCCCGGAAACTACACCGGACAAGCCCGCGTAGGCGGGGATCCAGAATGTTAATAATTTAATAACTGTTCAGCGTAATTTTGCAGACACTGTATTTTATATTCTTTTGGGCTAAACTTCATAAAATCTGTCATTCTCGAGGTAGTTATCGGGAATCTATCTTGAATATGGCTGGATTCCCGATAACTACCTCGGGAATGACGTGCTTTTTGAAAGTAATATGCCTTAACAACAACACACTTCTAAGTAATAAAAGGTGAATATTATATAAAATCAAGACGTTGACCTTTTTGT
>JAOZQU010000128.1 GCA_029932055.1 Desulfocapsa sp. | reverse complement strand
AACTGGACTTGAAGGAAAATAGAGGGAAGAATAGAAGAGTGGCCAATGGAAATCTTTGCAATTTCATGTCATCATTAAACAGCACCCTCCTCCTATATATCAACAGCTACAGTGCAATTATCCATGCAAAATCTGCAACATATACATTTTTGAATTTTCTGCACGTTGTTTATACCACAAGTACAACAGTTTTAGAATGTAGCCGGGTGTTGCTTGCAGCAGGGGCACGAGAAATTTACGTTTTTACGCTCGCACGGGTAAAGGAATAGCTACCGGGTTTTGTGTGATGACAAAAAGGTTGTTCTAGTTTCAAAAACGAATCACTCATCGAGATTTTCTGTAAAACTGGAGATTTTCAGCATCAGTGGTATGAGAACTTCTGTTTCACTCTTTCCCTTGGAAGTTGCCAATAAAAAAACTTAAAAAAAGAAAACTTCTTCAAATCCAGCGTACTCCTTGAAATAGCGTGACCTTTGGTGTTTGAGAGAATAATGTTCAGTTTTTTCTCACTTTTTGTAGTTTTTTTGAGTAATTTTAAGTTAAAGAAAACCTTGAATTTGTTAATAACTCTCTTTGATATGGACTAAGAGGTGAACATAACAACGGATTGCTTAGTGTTGTCTGTTTTGCCCACGGATAAAGGATTTAAAAAATCCTATTTCTGCAATCCCGCTCCTAGCGGGCGGTTCAGAATGGAGGAGATAATATATGGTACTGATAGCAAAATTTGGCAGAATCGGCTTTGACCGAAAAAGTAAAATAGAGTTAATTCCCCTGCATGAGTTGCGGCGGTGGATCCCATCCCGTATCCCATTAAAAAAGAGATGCAAGAATATCTGATTCTTCTTCCCGATAGAATATTTCCAGTAGTTAAATATAGATCGTAGAAGTTTGTAAAGCTGAATAATTGGCGATTTTGGTGTGATTTCGTTGTCTGAATTGGTGTGTCGAGGAAAAAGTATGGTGTGGGAAAAGGCTAAAACAGCATTGAAAGAGCGTCTCGGTGAGTCTGTCTTTAATCTCTGGATCGAGCCCCTTGAATGCGTCTATTCCGATGCTGAACAAATCAGACTTGCCTGTCCCGATCGATTTTATCGAGCCCATTTAGATCGTAATCATCTTACAACCGTTCAGGAAATAGTTATCGAACTTTCCGGCAGTCCCTGCAAAGTGACTCTTTGCGACAAGGAAGTGGCAATCTTGCCGGTTGCAAGACCAAAGGGTCAGCTTCGATTACCGCATATTCCGGAAAGAAGGTCTGTTGTCCGTTCCCTGCATCCTCGTTATACTTTTGATGCCTTCATGCTTGGAGAGTCGAATCTGCTTGCCCAATCTGCATGTAAGGCAATGATCAATGGTAATGATACTGTGGGATCCTGTCTTTACATAAATAGTTCAACCGGACTTGGTAAAAGCCATCTTACACATGCCGTAGCCCATACACTTCTTGCGGAGTCCCCTGCAACCAGATTACGCTATGTGACTGCCCAGCAGTTTACCTCGGAAATGGTGCGTGGTATTCAGAATGGCAGTATGGATCAGTTTAAATCAGGCTATCATGACCAGTGCGATTTTCTGCTCGTAGAAGATATTCATACTCTGAAGGGCAAGAAAAAAACTCAGGAAGAACTGAACGAATTGCTGGATTCTCTTATCAAGAGTGGTAAACGGGTGATTGTCACTGCTAACAATGCTCCTCGGGATCTTAAAGGGATAGATAATGAATTTCGTTCCCGCATGAGTGCAGGACTTGTAACCACCATCCAGGCTCCGGATATTGCAACTCGCTATCGTATTGTGGAGAACAAGGCGGCTCAGAGTAAGCTGGATCTTTCAGAAGATGTTATCTCTTATATCAGTCAGCAGATTCAGGGCGATGTACGTCGTATTGAGTCGGCTTTACTGTCCCTCAGTGCTAAGGCATCACTTGTCGGTGGTACGGTGGAAATGGAGATGGTGCGTGAAGTCGTGGCTGATATCGTAGGCTTTCCTCAACATTTAACCACAGCTCTCATTGGTGAATTGATCAGCCGGGAGTTCAAGGTGAGTTATAAGGATTTACAGTCACGCTCGAGAAAAAAGATAATTACTTTCCCCCGCCAGGTAGCCATGTATCTTGGTCGTAAACATACTGAAGAGTCTCTTGAGGATATCGGTAAGATTTTTAATCGAAATCATGCAACTGTTCTCCATTCGGTGAAAGTGGTCTCTGAGCTTTGCAGGCGAGATACCTCGGTACGCCGTCAGGTGGAGATTCTTGATAGAAAAATGCTTGAGCTGTAGCTGGCCTGTAAGTAACTGATTTTTTAAATTTCACCCTATCCTGCAACACTTCGTTTTCCTGCTTCTTCTCTTGTCCCGTACTTTTTATGTTGTGGAGCCATGGTATTTTCAATATGGCTTTGCCTTGGCAAATCGTATATGATGTCGCATTTCCAATACATCAGAGCCTTTTATCCATGAAACAAGAAATTGAGGAGTTTTTATGACCACCCAAGAAATTATTTATACTAAAATTGATGAGGCACCTGCCCTGGCCTCTTATTCGTTGTTGCCTGTTTTTCAAGGATTCACGAAAGGTTCGGGATTTTCATTGGTGGAAAAAGACATCTCCCTGGCTGGTCGTATTATTGCAAATTTTCCTGAAAATCTTCGTCCTGAGCAACAGATTGCAGATGATTTAAGTGAACTTGGCACGCTTGTTAAAAAGCCTGCAACCAATATTGTTAAATTGCCAAATATCAGTGCTTCCATTCCACAATTAACCGAGGCGATCAGCGAACTGCAGGATAAGGGCTATGATATTCCCGATTACCCTACTGAGCCCCGGACAGATGAAGAAAAAGAATTGCACACCCGTTACGCCAAGGTACTTGGGAGTGCCGTAAATCCAGTGCTACGTGAAGGGAATTCTGATCGTAGAGCAGCAGCTTCTGTGAAAAAATTTGGCCAGAAAAATCCCCATCGCATGATGAAAGAGTGGCCGGAAGTATCAAAATGCCGGGTAAGCCATATGGAAGAAGGGGATTTCTATGGCAGTGAAAAGTCCACCACCGTGGCAGCGCCAAGTGATGTGCGGATAGAATGTGTGGCAGATGATGGCACAATAACTGTATTAAATGCAAAAATTTCCCTGCTTGCAGGTGAAGTGATCGATGCTTCGGTCATGAATGTTCGTACGTTACGTGAGTTTTTTGCAGCTCAGATTGCAGAGGCTAAAAAGGATGGTGTTCTTTTATCCCTGCACCTGAAAGCGACCATGATGAAAGTGTCTGATCCCATCATGTTTGGCCATTGTGTTTCTGTGTTTTATCAGGAGGTCTTTAACAAACATGGTGATGTTTTTACTAAGCTTGGCGTCAATGTAAATAATGGTCTTGCTGATGTGTATGATCGTATTGAATCATTACCTGATGAGCAAAGAGAAGAAATCAAAGCGGATATCATGGCAGTCTATGAAAGCAATGGTGAGCTTGCCATGGTGGATTCAAGCAAGGGGATTACCAATCTCCATGTGCCGAATAATATCATCATTGATGCTTCTATGCCTGTTGTGGTTCGGGATGGCGGAAAAATGTGGGGACCGGACGATAAACTTCATGATACCAACGCCATGATTCCTGATCGCTGTTATGCCACCATTTATCAGGAAGTTGTGCTTGATTGTCAGAAGAATGGTGCCTTTGATCCTGCCACCATGGGCAGTGTTTCAAATGTTGGCCTTATGGCCCAGAAGGCTGAGGAGTATGGTTCCCACGATAAAACCTTTGAAGCGCCGGCCCAGGGTGTTATTCGTGTTGTCGATGGCGGAGGAACAACACTGCTTGAGCAAAAGGTGGAAGAGGGTGATATTTTCAGAATGTGCCAGACAAAAGATGCGCCTGTTCAGGATTGGGTAAAACTTGCAGTGAATCGAGCTCGTGCCACTGGAGCACCAGCCCTGTTTTGGCTTGATCCGAGCCGTGGTCATGATGCTCAAATCATTGCCAAGGTGCAAAAATATCTTCCAAATCATGATACGAAAGGTCTTGATGTGCGAGTGGTGAGTCCTGTGCAAGGTATGCAGGAGTCCATACTTCGCATACGCAGGGGTGTCGACACTATTTCTGTAACAGGGAATGTGTTACGTGACTATCTTACTGATCTCTTTCCTATTTTAGAGCTTGGTACCAGTGCCAAGATGTTATCCATCGTACCTCTTATGAATGGCGGTGGCTTGTTTGAAACAGGAGCCGGCGGATCTGCCCCCAAGCATGTTCAGCAGTTTCTTGCGGAAGGCCATCTGCGCTGGGATTCCTTGGGTGAGTTTTGCGCCATGGTACCCTCTTTTGAACATTTAGCTGCAACGTACAAAAATGAGAAGGCCGCCCTTTTTGCGGAGACCCTTGATCATGCCATTGGTGATTTCCTGGCGAGTGAGAAATCTCCGTCTCGAAAGGTTGGTGAGCTTGACACCCGTGGCAGCCATTTTTATCTGGCACTTAGTTGGGCAAGGGCTTTGGCTGCACAGACAAAAGATGCTGATTTGCAGGAGAAATTCACAGAAATTGTGAAAGAGCTTTCTGAAAATGAAACCGAGATTGTTGCTGAAATGATTAATTGCCAGGGCCATGCTGTAGATCTGGGCGGTTATTTTATGCCTGATTTTGAAAAGGTTTCCAGTGCCATGCGGCCTAGTACTATTTTTAATAGAATTATTGATGGACTGTAAGATGTAAAGATAATGTCGTGATGTAGTATCTTTGGTGATTGCGACTGTTGCATGGTTACAATCGGAACGGACTCCCTTAATGCCCTGAGGATTATTGGTGGCATTAAGGGTTTTTTTGTTCTGTATTTTTTTGTCAGTCGTTTCGTATTATTTTAGTAATCAGACGGCTTGTTTATCAGAAGGCTAGCAACGCACTCATGACTCCGGCATCGGCCACTCCTGTTCACGGTTCTCGACATGAAAGCAGAAACGATCCCATGAAAATTCTCTCTTGCTGATCGGACACTGCAGGGTAACTTTTTTCTCATTACAGGCAAGCACCAACCAGTCACCGCGCCTGGGTCCACTCTCGATATAGATTTTTTCACCAGGCTGAAAGGGGTAAGGAGTTAAAACAGCAACATTTGTCTTCATAATATGATTGGGCCTACTGCCTCTATAGATGTTTTCACTTTTTGTATGTTATTGGATTTCTTCCCTCAGTTTCTTGCCAAAACAGCAAAGTGATGGGTGAACCCTGTCGTCGCCTTTACTTCGTTAAAGCCCGCTTCTTGCAATTTTTCTATAACCTCTATCGTTAACACGCGATGATGCAAAGGAGGTCCCTGTTCACAAGCCTCTTCCTCCTTCTCCCAATCAACAATCAACAGGCGCCCACCCGGCCGTAAAACTCTTCTAATCTCACGCAGCAGCGACGTGGTCTTGTCAAGTTCATGAAAGACAGTAATCGACCAGGCACCATCCATGGAAGCGTCACCAAAGGGAAGGATATCATGCTCCATGAGTTGAGGAAGAATATTACCTACCCCGGTGCTGTTTTTCATTTCCGCTACCATCAAGGGTTCCACATCGACGGTATGAACTGTTGCCCCTGGGACATTTGCGGCCACTTCCCGACTGATATAACCGGTGCCGGCACCAATATCCAGGAACACTCTTCCGTCCCGCATCCCAACCAGTGATACTATCCTGTCTACAGGAATCCATTGCAAACGAATTGGGTTGTTCAGTTTCTTTCTTTTGGCAGGGTTAAATTTTTTTTCTGTTTTGCTCTGTTTAAAGTTGTTGAACAGATTAACAAAACCTGACAAAAGCATCGAGAAATATTTCTGTTTCGTTCCAGCCCATATTGTTGCTTTGACGATGTTCCGGCAGTATTGAAAAACTATTTTTTGGTGTGTCGAAACGAACTTCCAATCTTAACTTTGGCAATTTGTAACGTATATCGCGTAGAAATCTTATCGTGAAGAGTGTGAGTTCTTGATATTTCGACAAGTATTATGGCGATTCATATGGTGTGCAAAGAGCTATGGAGGCAGGGATGTCTTGCGGGAGGTGGAATTTTTTTGATTGAAACATTAGGGTACTATCAAGAGACCAATAATTATACCCACTCATGATGATAGGCATGATGGGATAAGCTGTTGCATGGATACGTTGCTGTAGCACTCTTTTTAAAGAGTCTTACATGCCTCCCCTCACCGGCCAGACATAGTACGTGTCAGATTTAGAAAGTAGTTTTAAAAAACCTGCACTGAAAATTACAGTTACAGCCATATCTGTAACAACGGGATAGGTGTTAGTGGTAAAATCTATAATACTGGGAGAATAGCCTTCCTCCCCATATGATGTGGATATCTGAAAAATATTGGGGAACAGCCCATGATCTTTTGTATGCTTTCCCTTCAGCGTTTCCTCAATCAGCAAATAGAAAATGCTCACCACCGGCAGAACCGATTGAGTCAGACCGGATAATAGAATCTTTACTCTTTACATATTATCTTTGTCTCCGCTCTTATTTCTTTTTAAGGTAATGCGGATCACCGTGGCATTTATGACAATCCGTAAAACGTTTATGCAACGGTGCATCATGGGGTTCTCCATGACAGGTACGGCATTCCTGAATGACTTTATGCTGCCCTTTGTGACAGTAGATGCACTGTAGTTTAGCGTGTTTGCTTGTATCAAGCTGCTGGTTGCTGTTTTGTTCTTTGTGACAGCTGCCGCAAAGTGTAGAGGGTATTTTTTTTGCCAGTTTAGGTGGGGCAGGAGCGTGGTGTTGATGACATTTGAGGCAGTCATTATATTGCATACCATTGGAATGGCCCTCATGACACTCCAGGCAACTGAGACGTTTCCCGTGGCTGGGATGGCACTCGTTGCATTCCAGTTCTGCATGAGCAGATGGCACACGCTTCATTTGGTCACCAGGTTTTGGATGACAGCCGAGACAGACGCTACGCAGATTTTTTATTGAGGCAAAGTTTATTTTTGTAGGGGAGTGAGGGTTGTGACATTGTAGACACTGGTCACCAGCAAAATGCTTATTGTCACCGGGATCGTGACAATCCGCACAGGCAGGCATAACACCCTCTTCTCGGGGCGGATGTTTTGTATGACATTCCGAACAGGAAAGATTTTCTAGATGGGCACCGCCATTGTCTGTATAGTCCCCTACGATGTCTTCATGGCAGGCCACGCAAAGTTTGGGATCAATGGCTGTATTCCAGTTGTAAGCGGTGGGCTGATGGGGCTGATGACAAAGTAGACAATCTTTGAGTACCATGTTTTCTGCGTGTTTTTCATGGCAGTCAAGGCAGGTCTGATACTGTGCTTCGGCCAGGCTATGTCCGTTATGACACTCTGTACAATCCTGTTCACTATGGGCGCTGGGCAGTACGGTTAATTGATTGTCAATATCTTCATGGCAGGTTATGCAGGCGATCCTGCCGTTGTTTTCAAGACCTGAAAAATCTGCAACAAGCGGGGCATGAGGGGCATGACACCCGCTGCATTTTTCCAGACCGAAATGCGGATTATCACCACTGTCATGACAGGATGAACATTTCGGGATAACGGCCTCAGCTTCCGGAGGATGAGCTTCATGACAGTCGAGACAGCCAATGTCGTTTTTATGAGCAGACTCCTGGCCGGCAATGGCCACAGCTTCTTTAAGGTGACACTTGAGGCAGTCCTGCTCTGTCAGGGGCAGCCGCTCGACCTCTGCCATGGCACTTGTTACAAAACCGCTGAATACTATACACAACAAACCCGCAAATATTTTTTGTGTCATCCGTTATCCTCTTTGTCCGTGTATAGATCGGAAAAAGTCAACCCGGATTGATCGTTTTTCCGTTTTGTAACAAGTCCTTATAGCTACCCCGTCCTTTTTTCAGGGCATGGAACACGACCGTTTGTTTTATTTTGCCAGATTGTGCGGGTCTCTGTGACAGGTGATACACTCTGGAAATTGATTATGCATGTATTCATCATGGGGTTGCTCATGACAGTCAACGCATGCGATTATATTGGTATGCTCTCCACCATGACATTCCACACAGGCCATCTCGCTGTGCATGGTCGGCAATTCAGTTAAGGAGGTTGCAACATCCTCATGGCAGGCTGCGCAGAGCTCAACGGCTACGGCATCGCCAAAGCTTACGCTGGTCGGGCTGTGGGGTTGGTGGCATTCAAGACAATTTTCCAGGGTCATCTCAGGAGAATGCCCTTCATGACAGTCAAGGCAATTCTGATACTGCCCCGGTTCCAGACCATGCTCGGAGTGACATGAATTACAATCCTGCTCGGTATGAGCACTTGGATTTGCAGCCAGCTCATCAATCTGTTCCTGATGACAGCTTGCACAGGCAGTAACGGTCGTATCGGGGACTGTGAAATCTATCAGCAGAGGGTGATGCGGATTATGGCAGGCTTCACATTGCTGGATAGCGAAATGCTCATTGTCATCTTCGGCATGGCAGGTAGCGCATTCAGGAATGATGTTGGTCCCTTCAGGCGGATGCTCTTCATGACACTCGATACAGGAAAGATCGTTATGTGCCGCTCCATCTGTATCAACATCCAGTGCTACCATGTAATGACATTTAACACAGTCATCACCTGTGAGTGCTATCGGCTGAAGAGTAGCGGTATCGACTGTTTCGACATCAATCGTCTCGATATCAATTGTCGCTAGATCAACGATTTCAATGATTTCGTCGTCGGCAGTGGAATCGACTGCGAAAGTAGTGGTACCTGTCATAAGGACGGAACCGGCTATAACCAGTGAGTAAAGTAATGTATTCACTTCTTCCCTCTCTAATTTGAAGATATAAATAGTTGCAGAATCTACCTGAACAGCTGTCTCAGTACATTAAAAAAATACCGGGACAATAAAAATGAATGATCATTCATTTGTTAACAGAGATATATAGAAAAAGCAAGGCGATAAACGCTTGGTGCATGTGGGAGTACTCTAATAGCCTGAAGGAGCCGGTAACTCACAAAATATTGTTACTTTGAGCAATCAAAAGTAAACTTTTTTTATCTCTGCGTTTTCTTCCCCGCTATCCTGTGCACCCTGTTTAATTGCTTCGCTTACCCGAAAGGCGGTTTTGATCATGTCGTTGAGTCCTATTCCTTCCCAGCCAAAACCTGTAACGTATAATCCTTTTTCGTCTTTCATCATACTGTTTCGCCACTTGAGCAGAGCCGGATAGCCTTTTTCCAGCTGCGGGATTCCGCCTCGCGGCCGGAGAACCCTGGCATAGCTGGGCGGATTTGGCAGATTAAGCAGTTGCTGTAAGTCCTGTACTGCCTCTTTAATCAAGGTGTCATCGTCAAGTTCAAGGCGTTCCGGGTGCCTGCGCCCGCCAACCAGTGCTTCCAGCAGGATATGATCTTTTGGGGCACGGCCTGGAAACATATTAGAGGAAAAGAGTGCACCGAGACAAAATCGTTGTTCTTTTTCAGGTGTCAGATAGCCAAAGCCTGGAGGTAAGCTTGCCCCGGCCCCAAAACCCAGGGCAATGGTGACGATTCGGGCTTCCGGGATGGTTGTCTGTGGTGGTGTTGTGAAATTTGAGAGAAGAGCAAGGGAAGCATTTACCGGCACTGCCAGCACCAGATTATGACAGCAGAAAATTTCCCCTTCAGTTTCCACTTTCCAGCCATCATTTTCACGTGAAATTTCTAATGCCGGACTATCTGTTTTTATCTCGTCACTTTTTAACGCCTCGTATAAACGTTCAGCTAACCTACTCATACCGGTAGGAAAACTGGTCATGGCAGGCAGACCTTTTTTCTTCCCTTTGTTGGTTTTTTTGGCAGCTTTCATTTTTTTTAACAGTCCGTAGATAATAGAACCGTGTTCTTTTTCAATCTTCCGCACACCAGGCATAACCCCATCAATCACCAGACGTTCAAGGTCACCAGCGTAAGTTCCGGTGAACACGGCATCAACGTAAGGGAGCAAAGCCTTGCCAAAACGGTGCTGTACCCACTCACTCACTGTGGGTTCGCCTGTTAGCGGTTTTTTGAAAAAGTCGCCGGCAACGCGCAATTTTGCAAGGGGTGAAATAAGTGGTGCAGCAAGAATTTTAGGAGGTGATTGGGGAATGAGCCTGAGCTTGCTGTCCATACACACATAGCGCACAAATTTAGAAAGCGCTGCCTTGAGGCATTCCTTATCAAGCCCGGTTTCAGTAAGCAGGGATTGTGATTCTGCGCAGTTATCAAGGAATCCATGCGGCCCGCCTTCTGCAAGATAGCCGTCTTCCGAGTGACTGGAGATTGCTCCGCCTGCTCTTGCAGATTGTTCAAGCAGAAGAATGGAATGACCCTGGATCTGTTTGAGCTTCCAGGCAATGGTGAGGCCGGAGAGTCCGGCTCCAATGATCAGCGTATCTTTTTTAGTTTTTTTCATATCTGAGTCATGTTTTTGTACGTTTCTATTGT
>JAOZQU010000360.1 GCA_029932055.1 Desulfocapsa sp. | reverse complement strand
TCGAAGGAGCACACGACACACTACCCACCTCGACGGTTTTCCGTCAGAAGTCACGATAACCAAGAACCTCCACCCATTACAGGGAAAATCCCTTGATGTTCTTGGCTGGCTCCACAGAAATGAAATTTTAAACTTAACTTTGGTTTTGCCTGACGGTACTCGATCTTATATACCTGCTGCATGGACGAACCTGGGTGAACTTTGTCCCCAAAAATTCAAATCATCAGAAAATCAGACTGCAACAAACCTTATTGCCTCAACATCCAATTTGTTACAGGCACGGAAGATAGTAGATGTTCTCCTTGGTAAGAGATATCCTTTAAAGCAAAAGTCTAAAACCGCTTTAAAGGAGGGATATAGCCGTGCAAAAGCAAATGGAATTTTGGCCCAATCCGAAGGAACAGCAACAAACTCAAGAAATTTGGGGAACCCTCAATCAGCAGCAGCAAAAAAAAATCATAATCGCTCTATCCCGTCTTGTCAGCAAGTATGTCTGCCTGGAGAGAACAAATCAAACCAGGGAGGCAAATTATGATGAATAATCAAAAAATCAAGCCGACCCATCTTCAACGTGCTGCATATATTTATGTAAGGCAATCAACCGCCGCCCAGGTCGAATATAATCGAGAATCTACTGAAAGACAGTATAAGCTGAAGGATAGAGCGACAAATCTGGGTTGGCCGGAACAGCAAATTCGGGTTATTGATGAGGATTTGGCTCAATCTGGTTCCAGTACATCTCACCGTAAAGGTTTTACAGGAATGATCTCAGATGTTGCATTAGGCAAGGTTGGTTTGATCCTGTCTATTGAGGTTTCCAGAGTAGCGCGCAATAATTCTGATTGGTATCGTTTGCTGGATTTATGTAGTGTCACAAACACGCTTATAGGTGATAGTGACGGTCTTTATCATCCCGGCCTTTTTAATGACAGACTTTTACTTGGCATGAAAGGCACCATGGCTGAAGCAGAACTTCATGTGATACGGGCCAGACTGGAAGGCGGTATTCGCAATAAAGCTGCAAAAGGGGAATTGCGCCGTGGACTACCTGTCGGTTTTATCTGGGGTGATCAGGATGGTGAAGTTCTCATGCATCCTGATCAGGCTGTTACTGGAGCGATCCAAACAGTTTTTGAAAAATTTGCACATATGGGATCTGTTCGACAGGTATGGCTCTGGTTTCGATCAAAGAATCTTCTTTTTCCATTACAGACAAATCTTTTAATGGAAATCAAATGGATTGCAGCCAGTTATCATGCTATTCATACGGTATTGACAAATCCGGTCTATGCAGGTGTTTATGCTTATGGTAAAACACGACAAGTATGTATTGTGGATGAAACCGGACAGATTAAAAAACGAACCAGGCGCATACCTCAATCTCAATGGTCGGTATTCATTCAGGATCACCATAAAGGGTTTATTGACTGGAAAACTTATAAGATGATTCAGGATCGAATTGCCAAGAATATTCGACCGGTTCCTCATAAAACTTGTGGCGCTGTCAGGGAAGGTGCGGCTTTACTGCAAGGTCTTGCTACTTGTGGCAAATGTGGTCGAAGGCTCAGGGTCTATTATCAAGGAAAAAATTCCAGCCCCGGATACTACTGCGCTGCCAACAATATAGTAGAGGGTCGGGCAAAATACTGTATGCGTGTTGGCGGTGTGAAAATTGATCAAATAGTTGCTGACACTTTCATAGATGCTATTACTCCTGCTGCAATGGATGCCGTGCTGCTTGCAGAAAAAAACATTGAAACGGATCATGGTGCAGCCCTTGATCAATGGCGGTTACAGATTGAACGGCTAAAATTTGAAGCTGATAAAGCAGAACGTCGTCTGCAAGCCGTAGAGCCGGAAAACAGGTTAGTCGCCCGTACATTAGAAAATCAATGGGAAACATGTCTAAACAAACTTCAGGCTGCGGAAAATGAATTTGACCAGCGGCTGCGACAACGTCCCGAACCATTAACGTCTGAACAACGTACTCATATTCGTACTCTTGGCAAAGATATTAAGCTTGTTTGGCAAGCCCCAACGACCTCTTCCCGGGATAAAAAGCAATTGCTTCAAATCCTGTTGCAAGAGGTAAATATCAACGTGGATCGTGCCCTGAACACGGCACATCTGATTATTCGATGGCAGACAGATACTGTTACTGAAATTGATATAAAACTGGCTACCCAAAGAACACCGGCTATCCGGACCAAACAGGACACGATTGATCTTGTACGCCGTCTCGCAGCTCACTATCCAGATGCGATGATTGCCGGTATTCTAAACAGGCAGGGCAGGCGTACTGCTCGTAAGCATCGGTTTACAGCAAATAGAGTTGGCAATCTACGCCGGCACTGGGATATCCCAAAATTTGACGTAGCCAATGCTCCTCGTGACGACGGAGAGCTGGTAAATGTTCAAGCAGCTGCCAAGATACTTGGTGTTGTTCCCGGCACAGTTCATCGCTGGCTTTTAGATGGTTTTATTGCTGGTGAACAAATTACACCTGGAGCACCGTGGCGAATCAGAATGACCGAGGAATTGCAATCTTGCTTTGTTGAAAAACCTCCTGTAGACTATGTTACAATGAAAGAAGCAAAAAAAATACTTGGTATCTCACGTCAAACAGTGTTGCAACGTGTAAAATCCGGCAAGCTTTCTGCTGTCCATGTACGTAAAGGAAAGCAAATGGGCTTATATATCAAGGCATTAGACAAACAAATCAATCTTTTTAACACCTTACCATGAAAGGGGGTGCAGTATGACGAGG
>JAOZQU010000359.1 GCA_029932055.1 Desulfocapsa sp. | reverse complement strand
ACAAAGATAATCAGTGAAGAGCGAGCCATTGAAATGGTTCGAAAATCAGATGAGTTGAAGGTGTATACCACATCAGAAAATGCAATCGGCTGGATCGCGAAGCATTTGTCTTTCAGCGATCTTCCGGGAAAGATAGAGTTATTCAAAGATAAATTGAAATTCCGGGAAATGACCCAATCACTCTTTCCAAATTTTTATTTTAAAGAAGTGCGATTAGAAGATTTGAAAATATTGAAATTTAGTGAACTTCCTCTTCCGTTTATCATCAAGCCGACAGTCGGTTTTTTCAGCATGGGAGTGTATAAGGTTTCAAATTTTGAAGAGTGGACTCACACCACTGATTTAATACTGACGGAAATAGATCAGATTAAAGATTTATATCCGGCAGAGGTTCTGGACACCAGTTCGTTTATCATTGAACAATGCATTAACGGAGATGAATTTGCTGTTGACGCATATTATAATGCGACTGGAGAACCTGTTATTCTAGGCATCTTTAAGCATATATTTGCTTCTGACACAGATGTGAGTGACAGGGTTTATACGACATCAAAGAGAATTATCGAAAGTAATATTGGTGAATTTACCGATTTTGTCGGAAGAATGGGCAAGCTGGCAGGGGTGAAAAATTTCCCAGTCCATATTGAACTCAGACGGGAAAGTGACGGATCTCTGTTGCCCATAGAAGTGAATCCAATGCGATTCGGCGGGTGGTGCACCACCGCAGATATGACCTTTCAAGCCTATGGATTCAACCCGTATCTCTATTATTATTCACAAAAGAAACCGAACTGGGACGCAGCTCTCAAAGGCAAAGAGGAAACGCTTTTCTCCATTATTGTGTTGGACAATTCCACGGGTGTAGACGGAGAGGAGATCACATCATTTGATTATGAGAAATTACTTTCAAGCTTTGAAAAACCAATGGAGCTCAGAAAAATTGATTATAAAAAATATCCTGTTTTTGGTTTTGTGTTTGCGGAAACGAGAGAGGATAATTTTGTGGAGCTTAAAAAAATACTGGATTCAGATTTGAACGAATTTATCTCATGCGATATTGTTGGATGATGTCAAACAGTCAGGAGAAATGATGCTATAATTTTAGCAATTTTCAGTTTCTTTTGCAGGAAGAAATTGTGGAGGGGAATACCACCTGTGGCAATACTCCCCGTTTTGACGCCGTCGGTTACTTGAAAAAATTTATAAGCGAATGCAGATGTGTCATGGGATGGGGAGGACAGCCCGGAATATAGAGATCTACCGGAATCAGGCTGTTCAAGTCACCGACAATATCTTTACTTCCCCAGAAAGGTCCTCCGGAGATGGCACAGCAGCCGTTGGCAATAACGACCTTGGGAGAAGGGATTGCTTCATACGTAGTAAGCACCGCTGCTCTCATATTGTTGGAAATTGGGCCGGTAAGGTGGATACCGTCAGCGTGTCGGGGGGAGGCTACATAGTCAATACCAAAACGTTGCAAATCAAAAAAGGGTGTGCCGAGAACGTTGATGTCCGCCTCACAGGAGTTGCAGCCGGCAGCTGAAACCTGCCGGAGTTGCAATGACCTGCCAAAGAGACTTTTAAAATGTTTTTTTGAGTGTTCCGCAAGAGCCGGCAGAGAACCACTGGTATACAGAGACTCTCTGCTGGTTGTACCCAGCTCGAAATTAGTGCTGAAGGTAACGAATTTTCCGCCTGACTGTATTTCACACTGACCGCAGAACGTACAACGACCCAAATCAATAATCATCTTATCAGGATCTAATGCCTGCTGGGGGCAATCCTCTGCACACTTGCGGGCAAGCTCTTTATCGCAGTCCTGGTGAACCGTGGGTAATCCACGGTACCGGGAATAGAGATTGATCGGTACCTTGGGATATTTAGTGGTTCTGTATCCCTGTTCCAGTCTGTTCTTTAGTACTTTTATCATATGCCTGAACCTCGATATTTATTCGGATTTTACAGGTCAAATCCGCAATACGACTGATTAAAACTCTTGTTACAGAGGGGAAAGTCTGAAATCTCCTGATTGCGAAGGGACATGGCCAGACCGGTCCAGTTATGAAACGATGGATCTTTGACTTTATAGCGCAGAATCTCCCCTTTTTTATCGGTCAACAGGCAGTGGGATACTTCACCACGCCATGCCTCATTAATGGTCACCACAAAAGAGTCCGGGGCCAGGGCATAGGATCCAGGAACCGGGATCGGTTCCGCATCCACTTCTTTTGCCAGCAGTTTTGGAATGGCGTCCAGAGAGTGCATAATTTCTTCACGTCGGACAGTGGCCCGGCTTAAAACATCTCCCGTTGTTTGGTAGTTATGGTTTGCCTCTACCTCTTTGTAGGCTTCGGTGGGATAGGTGACTCGTGCATCATAGGGTAGAGCGCTGGCTCTACCGGCATAACCGACAAGACCAAGATTTTTAGCAAGATCCCGAGGTACCGTACCGGTATGTTCAAAACGGGCAAGGACTGAATGCGGGGTAAAGAGAAGATCAAGGACATTTGTGATCCCCGGCAGTTCTTCGGCAATCTTGTCAGTTATGATTCGGCGTTGCTCATCATGCACCGGAAAGGCTATACCACCTGGCCTGACCAATCCCTTGCCAAAACGGTTCCCTGCCATGGTCAGGGAAAGATTCAAAAATTCTCCACGGATTCGACCAAAAAAGGCAAGGGGCGGGTTAAAGGCAACGTCGCCACTCAAGGCACCAAGATCACCGATATGATTGGCAAGACGTTCAAGTTCAAGGGCTACGGTGCGGACAA
>JAOZQU010000358.1 GCA_029932055.1 Desulfocapsa sp. | reverse complement strand
ATCGTAATCACCTATAGGTCCTTTTTCATGAAACAGGAATGTTCCTAAAAAATAATTTTTTGTAGCGATTTGATTCTCAAGGTCTTCAAGGAAGTCTCTCAGATTGTTATTTTCAACCCATGTATATGAACGTTGATATTTAGGAACATTAAAAATTTTATCACCATCAAAAACATCTTTAATATTTGACTTGCCATCTTGCATATTTTGCTCCTAAATATTTTGGTAAACATAACTAAGAGCGTTTTATCCATTGTCCCGCCCGACTAAAACCCCCGATATCCCTTCAAAGTCTAAAACATTGTGTAACCCTGGAATGTCGCTAATAGAAAGCGGGATTATGGATAAAATGCCGTTGGACTGAGCCGATTAACACCCGTAATGTTCGTAGAGGAGGAAATTTTCCTCTCTATGGGGTTTGTTTTTAACCTATTGAAACATTGTATTAACTTTTTTGCAAAAGGTTTTTTTCCCAGCTCAGGAGAAAGGTGGTTGGTTCGTTTAATCATTTTTTACTTTTTATAATTCATCAACGGATAAATTTCGTTGCCCTGCAATGTTTTTTATATATTTCATCCCATATTACCCTAAAAAAGTCGTACCTACCCAGCACATCTTTTCGATGTTCAAAAAAATATGCACTTCCAGCAGGTCAGCTGCTGTTCAATGCCGGTGGTATCCCAAGGGACACCATCCTCCCATTTTTACAGTTGGGACACTGCAAAATATCATGTCCGGTCAACCGTAATACCTTTTCCTCAATGGTCTCGTTAAGAAAAACTTGAATGTCCATATCCTTACCAATCAGGCGACGAATCAGGGGAATCGATTTTTTCTTATTGGAATTTGCGAGAAAACCATAGTATCGGATCTTCATAAATCGGCTGGGTAAAACATGGAGCAGGAAACGGCGGATAAACTCCATCGCATTCAGGGTCATGGTCTTTGTCTTATTCTCATCACTCCGAGCCTTATAGGTGAAGGTAACTTCGTTGTTATCAACTGCCTTGATTCGATGATTGGAGATGGCTATCCGGTGGGTGTAGCGGCCAAGATAGGTAAGTACCTGTTCCGGGCCTGAGAACGGTTTTTTAGCAAAAACGATCCAGGTTTTGCTCCATGCTTCTTTCATCAGCTCATCGCTGTTCGGGGGCAGGGTCAGTTTATCCCATTCTTTTTTGATCCTGGTAAGATACTGTTTTTTGAATTCTTTGGCCAGGGATTCAACCCGAAACAGAAATTTGTCGTTACTCTTAATCCATTTTGTCTTGTCATGGGAGAGAACACCCGCCGGAACCAGACAGTGAATATGAAAATGTTGTATCAGAACCTGGCTCCAGGTGTGGAGAATGGCAAGAATGCCCGGCTTACCTTCAAGTTTCCATTGCGGATCATCGGCGAATATGAACAGGGTCTGCTTTACAGCCGCAAACAGGCAGCCAAGCAGTATCCGTTGATTATCCCGGATAAGCTGGTTCAGGACATGGGGAATGGTAAATACAATATGGAAATATCCGCAAGGCAGCAGCTCCGTTCGCCGTTTATCCAGCCACTCCTCTTTAGTCATAGTCTGACATTTAGGGCAATGTCTGTTGCGACAGGAGTTATAGCTGTTTCTGATCGTTCCGCAATTGTCGCACACTTCCTGATGCCCACCGAGCTGTGCGGTTCTGCACGCCATAATCGCAGCCATTACCTTGCGCTGCTCTTCGCTCATGGCGTGACTTTTTTTGTATTCTTCACCATACATCCTGAAAACATCCGCTACTTCATATTTTGCTTTCATGACTCACCTTCTTCATCGGCATAGAGCAAATCCAGAGGGCTGATTGTCTTCCTGAGATGGGCCGGACTGAGGTGCAGGTACTTGCAGGTGGTTACGATGGATCTGTGTCCCAAGTATCGCTTGATGATGAACATATCTGTTCCATCTTCCATTAAATGGGTTGCGAAGGAATGGCGGAGGGTATGAATACCGCAGGCTCTGGTCACCCCGGCTTTCTTTTTAGCCTGGTAATAAATGGCCTGAGCGGTTCCGACGCTCATCGGCTTCTTCTTATCATTACCATAGAAAAGCCATTCTCCTGGCTGAGCCTCACGCCAATATTCACGCAGGAGATGGAGACATTGCTCAGACAGAACAGTATAGCGGTCTTTACGTCCCTTGCCCTGTTCAACCCGGATCATCATTCTGTCTGGTTGTGATTCAATATGCTCGGGCTTGAGGCGGACTGCTTCAGAAACACGGAGACCAGAACCGTAAATCGTATAGAGCAATGCCCGGTGCTTTATATTTTTTTTTGCATTGAGAACCAAGGTAACCTCTTCTCTACTCAACAGCAGGGCTACCTTTTGGGATCGCGTCCTGGGGGGGATGGTAAACTCTGCTTCTGAACGACCGAGATAATCGCGGTAGAAACTCAATAATCCGCAGAAAGAAACATTGCAGCTTGACCAGGCAAGTTGTTTATCCTGGATTAAATATTTGAGATAGGCCTGGATCTGATGATTGGTTAACTGGTCTGCTGGTTGCTTGTAAAAGGCAGATAAATCAGTTACTGATCTACGGTAACTCTCCTTTGTTTTTGGTGCATATCGTTTTAAGGTGAGATGATCCTGAAAGGTGTGCCGGTAGTTTTGTGCTGCCTGATTCATAATAATACCTCCGTGAAATTATCTGAACAGTCTGGATGACGATCCTTTGGAGGTATTTTACTACATAAGAAGAGGTCTATGGAAATGGTAAGTTGAATACTCCTGGATTTTACTTGGTCGGGCGGTGT
>JAOZQU010000357.1 GCA_029932055.1 Desulfocapsa sp. | reverse complement strand
GTTGAACCAGCAGATTTCAGGAAAGGCATTGATGGCCTGGCTGGAATTTGCAGGGGAGCGCTGCACGCCGACCCTTTAAGTGGCTCTGTTTTTATTTTCCGTAACAGGACATTCACCTCGATAAAAATATTAATCTACGATGGGCAGGGTTTCTGGTTATGCCAAAAACGTCTCTCCAAAGGGCGCTTTCACTGGTGGCCCGATAAAAACGAACAGAAAATGAAATTGTTGGCGGCCCACGAATTACAGTTGTTGCTCTGGAATGGCAATCCGTCGGCATCCCCAGTCGGTAAGATGTGGAAAAAAATCGAGACATAATCATTTTTAACGGGACACACACAAAACAATAGAGTATATAACTTTCTAAGACAATGATGTGAGGAGAGTTATATGCGTTATAGTGGACGAGATTTCACAGAAAAAGAACTGGCCTGGATTCAGCAGTTAATAGCAGACCGGCCAGAACTCAGCCGTAAAGACCTTTCGGTCATTTGCTGCCAAAAGCTGGGGTGGCTTAAAGTTGATGGCGGCCTGAAAGATATGAGCTGTCGTGTTGCCATGTTGAAGATGGAACGAGACGGTCATTTTATCTTGCCTCCGCCCAGAACAAAACATACGAAACCGTATAAGAAACTACGCACTCTTTGGGGAATAGAGCAACCGGAAATCAAAAAGAAGGCCGGTGAATTCAATTTGATCTTGGAGTTGGTTGACAAGCGAAGCAGTGCGCTGTGGAATGAGTTCATTGATCGCTACCATTACCTGGGCTACAAAACGCTGCCAGGTGCACAACTGAGATATTTTGTCAAATCAGAAGGCACAATTCTTGCGCTCCTTGGCTTTGGAGCAGCAGCATGGAAAACAGCGCCTCGTGACACCTATATCGGCTGGGATAGACCGACGAGAAAAGAAAACCTTCACCTGGTCGTTAACAATGCCAGATTTTTGATTCTTCCATGGGTTCACTCAAAGAATCTTGCCTCTAAAATATTATCCATGGTGAGTAAACGAATCGGTTCAGACTGGGAACATCGCTACAAGTATCGACCAGTATTACTAGAGACTTTCGTCGAAAAACAACGTTTTAACGGAACCTGTTATAAGGCTGCAAATTGGCACTGCGTTGGAGAAACCCGTGGCAAAGGAAAGCTTGGGAACCGGGAGGGCGAGGTCCCGATTAAAACAGTCTGGCTTTATCCCCTCTGCAAAGGATTTCGTCACCAGTTGGGCGGTGTTTTGCAGTGAAAGCGCAAAAAATAGAAATCAGTGTCGAAGAGGCAGAAGCTATTCTTGACAGAGTGAAAGACAGCACACTTGCCCAGGAAGATTACGAGATCATCAAAGGCATGGTGGAAACACTTATGCTCTTGAATCAGGCAGTGACAGAAAAAAGCACTTCAATCAAGCGACTGCTGCAGGTAATTTTCGGCTACAAGACAGAAAAAAAAGGGAAGAAGAGGAAGAAGAAAAAGAAGAAACGGCCTAAAAAGAAGGGCCACGGTAAAAATGGTGCAGACGCCTATACCGGAGCAGAAAAAGAAGAAATATCCCACGACTCTTTGCAACACTGCGCTCCCTGTCCAGATTGTGAGGATGGAAAACTTTATCGACAACAGATTCCTGGAGTATTTGTCCGCATCAAGGGCTCAGCACCTCTTACAGCAACGGTTTACGAACTTGAAAAATTGCGGTGCAATATCTGTGGGAAAATATTCACAGCAGACCTTCCCCCTGAGGCTGGAAATCAAAAATATGATGAGAGCGCATCAGCCATGCTTGCGGTATTGCGCTATGGCAGCGGTTTACCTTTGAATCGGATTGAAAAATTACAAGCCGGAATGGGAATACCACTTCCTGCCTCAACAGCATGGGATGTAATCGAAAAGTTAGCTGACGGGATTCACCCTGTTTATCCCGAGCTCCTCAAGTGCGCCGCTCAAGGAGATATCATTCACAACGATGATACTCCCATGAAAGTCCAAGACTTGATAGCAGAAAATCAGAACAATAGTAAAAAACCATTTCGAAAAGGAATCTTTACCACCGGGATACTTTCAATAACTGATGATCGTGTGATCGCATTGTATTTTACCGGTCGAAACCACGCCGGTGAAAATATGGCAAAAGTCCTGAAGGAACGATCGAGCAGCCTGGATCCTCCTATTCAGATGTGCGATGCACTTTCACGCAATTTTTCTGAGGATTTCAAAACTATACTAGCCCATTGTCTGACCCATGGTCGAAGAAATTTTGTCACTGTTGAAGAAAGCTTCCCGGATGAATGTCAATATGTCGTAGAACTGTTGGGGGACGTCTATCATAATGATGCAACCTGTTCCCAGGAGGAAATGGCACCGAATCAGCGATTGCTTTTCCACCAAACCTACAGTGGCCCATTGATGGAAGAACTTCATTCCTGGTTGAACCAACAGTTTGATGATAAAAAAGTCGAACCAAACTCCAGTCTTGGCAAGGCGATAAAGTATATGCTCAAGCATTGGCAGGAACTCACTCTTTTTCTCAGAGTTGAAAAAGCCCCACTTGACAATAATATCTGTGAAAGGGCAATTAAAATGGCGATTATGCATCGGAAAAACTCTCTTTTTTACAAAACCGAGCACGGTGCATATATTGGTGACATATTTATGAGCATTATCCACACCTGCAATCTTTCTAAAATCAACCCTCTTGATTACCTGACAGAACTTCGAAAACACAGCTCGGCAGTATTCAAAACCCCCCAACAATGGCTCCCTTGGAATTACCAGGCCAACCTCACAGTACCAACCA
>JAOZQU010000127.1 GCA_029932055.1 Desulfocapsa sp. | reverse complement strand
AGACAGTCATCCAAAGTGTCCTGTAAAAAATAGAAAATCACGCCAAACATTACAAAAAAGTATAACACTCAAGAATTACATGTGACATATTTGTCAAAAGGCTGTAGTACGTCAGGATCATAAAAACAACAGTCTCTGAGAATTACAGGAACAAGCACTAACCCGGTTCAACTGAAAATACTGTTAAGTTCACTGGATAAGTGCTTTATCAGAAAATTTGTTACGAAAAAAACAGGTAAGCCCTCTAAGGAACCAAGGTATAACTCGACTCTGAGAAATTATTCTGTAATGCACTAAAAAATTAGCAAAAATGACAAAACACCACGATATAGCAACTCAGCTTGAAGATCTTAGATGTCTCTACGAGATCACCAAAAGCCTTGCCTCATCCACAGACCTTAAAGAATGCTTAAGCAGAACCATGGAAACCATCGATTCCATGAAACAGATGGAAAATGGAACAGTAACCATCATCAACCCAAGTACTGGAAAACTGGAAATCGAGGTCGCACACGGAATCAATGCTGAAGGACGTAAACGTGGCAAGTATCAAATAGGGGAGGGGATCACCGGCAGGGTTGTGGCCTCCGGGGAACCGATCATTGTCCCGCATATTGCAGAAGAACCAATGTTTCTTAATAAAACCAGAGCAAGGGGAGATCTCAGCAACCAGACCCGATCCTTTCTCTGCGTTCCTGTACGGGATGGCAAGCAGGTCATTGGCGCACTCTCAGTGGACAGAATCTACCAGGACGGAATATCTGAGGCAGATGCGGACTTACGTTTCCTAACAATCCTCAGCAGCCTGATCGCCCAGACAACACATAGAATCCAAACGGTCAATCAGGAACAGGATGACTTGCGGGTAGAAAACCTGAAACTGAAAAGAGAGCTTTCCGAAAAAAACAAAATAAACGACATACAGGGAAATTCCAGCAGGATGCAGGAGGTGTATGGGATGATCCACCGGGTCGTGGATTCAAACGCAACCGTTCTTCTGCGTGGGGAGTCTGGAACCGGTAAGACCCTGGTGGCCAAGGCTTTACACTACAACTCCAAAAGAAAAGAAAAACCCTTTATTGTGGTTAATTGTTCGGCCCTGCCTGAAACCCTTCTGGAGAGTGAACTCTTTGGTCATGAAAAAGGGGCATTTACAGGGGCAACCGAACGAAAGTATGGAAGGTTCGAGCAGGCAGAAGGCGGAACCCTGTTTCTTGATGAAATTGGCGAAATCAGCCTTGCTGTACAGGTAAAACTTTTAAATGTTGTACAGGAGCGCATCTTTCAGCGTTTGGGATCGGCTAAATCAATCTCCTGTGATGTAAGACTTGTTGCTGCAACCAACCGTGACCTGGAAAGTGCTGTGCAGGATAAAAGTTTCAGAGAAGATCTCTACTACAGATTAAATGTCTTTCCGGTTTATATGCCTGCCCTGCGCGAACGAAGAACCGACATTCTTTTGCTGGCTGAATATTTTCTTGAAAAATATTCTGCAGAAAACAATCAGTCCATCAAGCGGATATCAACGCCTGCCATTGACATGCTTATCCAGTACCATTGGCCGGGAAATGTGCGAGAGCTGCAAAACTGCATGGAACGTGCTGTGCTTATCTGTGACGGGGATACCATAAAAGGCATTCATCTTCCACCGACATTGCAAACCTCAGAATCGATCAATCCCGAAAAAAATCCCTTATCACTATCAGCATCAGTAGAAAATTTTGAAAAAGATATTATTATTGAAGGATTGAAAAAAAACCGGGGAAATCAGACAAAAACAGCTAAAGACCTCGACACCAGTCTCAGGATCATTAACTATAAGGTTCATCAGTATAATATTGATCCGAAAACATTTAAGATAAACACCCAATGAAACTTCTCCTCCATGTCTGCTGTGCTCCATGCTCCACCTACACTCTCAGCAGATTACGCGAACAAAATATTGACGTCTTCGGTTATTTTTATAACCCCAATATCCACCCCTATCGCGAGTTCCGTAAACGCCTGGTAACTCTTTGCGATTTTGCAAAAGAAAAAGACTTTTCCTTAAAACTGGAAACCGAATACGGCCTAACCGAATATTTACGTAAGGTAGTCTTTCATGAAAAAGAGCGATGCATAACATGCTATGACATGCGGCTTGAAAAAACAGCTCAACAAGCGGTTAAATCCGGCGCTGACGCCTTTTCCTCGACTCTTCTCTACTCCAGATATCAAAACCATGAAGCCATAAAAAAAACAGGCAGAAAGATTGCTGAAAAATATGGCGTGGAATTTTATTATGAAGATTTCCGTGAAGGCTGGCAAGAGGGCATAGATCGTGCAATTTCAATGGATCTTTATAGACAACCCTATTGCGGATGTATATATAGCGAACAGGAACGATACGATAAAAAATTACAGAAGAGATTACGCAAGGAACGAAAACAGAATAGTGCTACCACTCAAAATACGTAATTTCTTATATTTTTAATTTTTCTTTTTACAAGAGGTGAATTTCATGGTCGACATCATTGTGTTGGCAACAACCAACAAAAACAAAATAAAAGAATTTCAGGAAATGGTGAAAGATTTCCCAGTGGAGATAAAGGCTGTTAGCGATTTCGGCCCCATTCCAGAATGTATCGAAGATGGTGAAACATTTGACGACAATGCCTATAAAAAGGCTCTTCATACCGCAAAAATATTGGGACTTCCGGCTATTGCTGATGATTCCGGATTGGAAGTTGAAGCACTGGGTGGTGCACCAGGGGTTTACTCTGCAAGATATGCAGGTGAGTCAGCAACAGATGAAGATAATTGTGAGAAATTGCTGAAAGAAATGAAGGGTGAAAAAAACCGAAAGGCGGCTTTTCAATGTGTTCTTTCCATCGCTGTTCCGGCCGGCCCTGCACTCACTTATGAGGGAACCTGTGAAGGAACAATCCTTGAAGAAAAACAGGGTGAGTCGGGCTTTGGTTACGATCCTCTCTTTTTCTATGAGCCTTTGAACAAAAGCTTTGCAGAGTTAGGAATGGAGGAAAAGAACAAAGTCAGCCACCGGGGAAAAGCTCTTGCTGAACTTCGTGATGAGTTTGATAAGGTCATGATATGGCTGAACCAGCGTCTTACCGAAGCAAAACCGCCCAAACCTGACCACAGTGAATTTGAAGAGAATGACTGGTCGAAATAGTCAGACTTTCTGAAAAAAATCTTTTAAAAACCAAAAACATAGTGTACGGGTAACCACGCAGTCCCGCACACTATGCTTCCCGGTTATTCTTTCACGCAACCAAGAAAAAAAACAGCTGTACTACATCACTGATTGATCAAGAAATAGTTTATTCTCTTCTAAAATTTCTGTTGTAATGTTGACAGCCTCTTCCAAACTCTCAATCCCGCCTCGTATAAAACTGTCACGTAAACGAATCATATACTCAAGGTTTCCATTTTTATCAGAAATAGTCTGAATATACAGGCTCATGCGTGAACCCAGTCGAATATAGTGGGCGCTTACCAACTCCTTACCTTTATACGTCCAACTCCCTGCAACATCGTGCAGCACAAAATCGTGGATCTGCTTGGGAAATTCCATGCTTTTCTCCTTTTGTTATCACGCCGTAATAGCGCATGTTTAAACCTGAGTGTCCTCAACAACGTCATGGATTGCATTTTCCGCGCGTCCTACAACAACGGCTGCGGTAGCGTCTCCCCATACATTAATAGCTGTACGGAACTGGTCAAGGATTCTGTCGATGGCAAGAATCAGGCCGATTCCATCGAGCGGCAACCCGGCAGCAGTCAATACGATACCCATGGTTACCAATCCGGCACCTGGAATTGCTGCAGCACCTACTGCGGCAAGAGATGCTGTAATGAAAATAACAATCTGCATCCCCATTGTCAGATCAACACCAAGTAACTGGGCAATAAAAATAACAGCAACTGACTCATACAACGCGGTGCCATCCATATTAATTGTTGCACCGAGTGGAAGTACAAAGTTACCAATACGACCTTCAACACCTGCACGTTTTTCCAGGTTACTCATGGTCATGGGAAGTGTTGCCGCACTGGATGCTGTCGACCATGCAGTCATTATAGCAGGAGCCAGGGCCTTGAATAATTTTATGGGATTGTACCTTCCAAAAACAATTACCAGTATCGGCAATGTTACAAATCCATGCAGGAACAGACCAAGAAGCACCGTAGCTGCATATTTACCAAGCGCCTGTAGGGCCGCAAACCCAAGATCCATAAAAATGGCCGTGACCAGCATGAAAATAGCATAGGGGGCGATGACCATAATAGCCATGATGCCTTTCTGCATAATACGATCAATACTGTTAATCACATTGGTTAGAGCTACCGAATCCCTCCCCACAGTTGAGGACATGACAGCAAGGAAGATTGTAAAAAAGATAATCTGTAAAATGTTGCCTGTGGCAAAAGCTCCGGCCGCATTTTTAGGTATCATATTGACAAAGGTATCAACAATAATAATAAAAGCACTACGCTCTCCAACTCCCTGAGCACTAACCTTTGCTGGAACTTCCGTGGTAATATTAAGTGCTGCCAACGCCTCTTTATCAATACCTATTCCAGGATTAATAATATTAACCACAATAAGTCCGGCAAGAACAGCCAGTGCAGTGGTCAGCATGTAATAAGCGATTGTCTTACCACCAATCTTCCCAAGTGTCCGAACATCACCGAGGTTCGCAACAGCCATATAAATGGATGCAAAAACAAGGGGTACAATGAGCATACGCAGCAACCTGATAAAAATATCACCGCCGTACTGAAAAAATATTTTCATTGCATAAAGAGGACCGGAATCAATACCCGCTCCCATTCCCACGTTAATACCGATTCCGAGACTGATACCACCAACAATACCGATAAGAATCTTCCATTGCAGGTCGAGGCCCTTTTTTTTCGTCGCCATATCAGTCTCCTCCATAATAATCTTCGTTTATATTGTAACTCTTGGTAGTGACCTTTGTGGTAACCGGAAGGTACCGACCCATAAATTGTGCAATATGTCCATTGGATTGAAGTTCAAGGTTAAAAACACCAAGCATGTTTAAGAAATCCTGGTTGCCCTTGCGCACTGCCATTCCGTAATAGTCGGGCTTAAAGGGAGGATCGAGTACAACAAGTCGAAATTGAGCATCTTTGGCATGTTCTTTGAGCCAGACCTTTAAGAAAATCTCGTCATGAACCATCATATCAGCATCGCCCTTAAGCGTTGCTTGGGCGGCTTTTTCATTCGTTGAGTATGCCTTAATGGTTGCTTGTGGGAAAAAACGGGGCACAATGCGTTGAGCCGCCTTACCATCGGTAACAGCAATCGAAAGCTGGTCTAATTTGCCGTTCTGGGTAAGTTCAGAAACCAGTGCAGTGTAATTGGCTGCAGCCGAGACCCCGAGACGGGCTGCTTTAACTTTATTCAACAAAATAGACATCCCCGTATCAAAATAGGGCGCGGAAAAATCAATGATCTTGGAACGATCAAAAGTAATGCTCATTCCTGCAATGATAATATCAATTTCATCTGCCTGGAGCATGGGGATCAGTTCGGAAAAAGATTTAGGAACAACTATCTTGGTGGTAACGCCTAATTTTTCTGCGAGCAAATTGGCAATGTCAATATCCACCCCGACACGTGTGCCATTCTTTTCAAAAGAAAAGGGTTTAAACTGTGGATTGACACCAACTCGTAATACTTTATCAGCAAACACTTTTGTTAGCGTTGCCGAGTGACTGCCGGGGTCTTGTGCGGAAGATGTTGTCGATAGCGTGAGAACAAATAATAATACCATCAACATTCTTGCCGCAATTATGCTGGAATGTTTCATGTTTCCTCCCTTGTTGGAATGATGCAAAATTGCAATAACGTAATTACGAAAAACGATTTTGTAATTACGTTGAAAAAGCAAGATAGATGCCAGCTCGTAAAAAATGCCTGGCAAAGGCTTTTGTTTTCACGGGATTGAACAGATGAAGAGGGTTTGACAGCCACAAAAAGACACAGGGTAACCTCCTGGATACACGTAGAAAAATTACACAAAAAAGTGCCTTTCAATCAGATTCAACGCGTAAAAAAATACGCACTGCTTTAAAATTTGAAAGGGAAGCTGGAGACAATTACTTGATTCAGGATGGAGTCCATGGGCAGTTTATGGCACAACAACAACAGAGGCTATGGGCCAAAAACGACCCACACACACAAATACCAGTGACTATTTCACAAGTAATCCTCACGTTTCACGTCATGCTTTTTCATTTTATAATAGAGGGTTTTACGAGGCAGCTCTAAAGAGTTACATGTCTTTGTAATATTACCACTATTCCTGGCAAGTTCCTGTTCGAGGATGCATTTTTCAAATGCTGCCAGCTGGCTCTTTAATGGTCGATTAGTAGCAGACTCACTATCCGTGGCCATAATTTCGCAGGTATTGCCCAGGCCAAGAGCAGTACGTTCGGCAATACTTTGCAGTTCACGGACATTACCAGGCCACGAATGCTTCATTAATTGATGCAGCCAGGTAGAGGAGAGCTCTGGGGCTTGACAGCCAAGACGGGTTGCCGCCTTATTGAGAAAATAGGTAAACAAAAGAGAGATATCTTCAGATCTATGGCGCAGGGGAGGAATTTCAATAGTTACCACATTCAGACGATAATAGAGATCTGCCCTGAAATTACCCTGTTCACTTGATTGAAGTAAATCCTCCTTTGATGCAGCAACAACGCGTAAATCAATATCAATAGAGTCTTTTCCGCCAAGCCGTTCAATGGAATGTTCCTGCAGAACCCGAAGAAGCCTCACCTGTAAAAGAAAAGGCATACTCTCTATTTCATCGAGAAATAAGGTACCGCCATCGGCAAGTTCAAATTTACCAATGTGCAGCCTATCTGCACCGGTGAAGGCACCTGGGTCATGACCAAAAAGCTCATTTTCGATGATTGATTCCGGTAACGCTCCACAGTTTACGGCCACAAAACGATTATTTTTACGCCTGCTCTGTTCATGGAGACAACTCGCAATGAGTTCCTTACCGGTTCCGGTTTCACCGGTTATCAATACATTTGCATCCGTGTCTGCAATGTTTAATATCATTTCACGCAGTTGAACTATATTATCACTGCGGCCGATAATGACAGACTCCAATCCATTGTTACGTTCAACCTCGGCCCGTAGAGCCCGGTTATCAAGAATGAGTCTGCGTTTTTCCATGGCTCGACCGACAACATTGACAAGATGCTTGGATGACAATGGTTTTTCGATAAAATCATAGGCCCCTTTCCGCATTGCATCAACCGCCATACTGACATCACCGTGGCCAGTCACAAGGATCACCGGTAAATCAGGATCCTGCAGAACAACCTGCAACATCAACTCAACTCCATCCATGCCAGGCATTTTAACATCTGTCACCAAGACCCCTTGCCATTCAGGCGATATCTTTTTCAACGCCTCTTGCGCCCCACTAAAACAGTGAACAGTGTACCCGGCAAGTGTTAGCGTCTGGCCTGCCGCCTTACAAACGTGCTCATCATTATCAACATAGATTACCAGGCCCTTAGTGTTCATCTACCCTCCTTGTTCTCAAGATATGCACGCGTCAGTCCGATGGTAACCATTGTGCCGCCTTTAGAATAATTCTCTGCTCTAATGAATCCGCCAAAATCCCGAATAATGGCAAGTGACAATGACAAACCAAGCCCCAGCCCCTTTCCATCTTTCTTGGTCGTAAAAAAAGAGTCGAACAATTGATCAATATGCTCCTTGGCAATTCCCGGTCCTGAGTCATGCACCATAAACAGAACAGACGTTCCTCTTGTTTTGACCTTGATGGAAATTTCACGTATCTCTTGCCCGGAGATGGCGTCCAACCCATTGCCGATTACATTGACAATGACCTGTTCCAGACGAATCGGATCGGCGAATACCAAAACATCCTCTTCGGGCAGGTCATACTGTATGAGAGCGCCATGTTTTTTTACCTGAATATCAAGTAAAATCATAGAGTTTTCAAGAGCCCTGGAGAGGAGCACAGGAACAGACTCACCAGGTGATTTACGGGAAAAAGATTTCAGGTGAGTGGTTATCTCAGCCATTTTTTCGATTAATTCTGCAATATTGCTTAAGTTTGTCTGTGCCTCATCCGGCTGTTTCTTGTCTAAAAAAACACAGGCATTTTCAGCATACATTCGGATAGCTGCCAGGGGCTGATTGATTTCATGGGCAATGCTGGCCGACATTTGGCCAATGGCAGCCAGTTTTCCTGCCTGAACCAGCCCCTCCTGAGTGTCACGCAGTTCTGCTTCTGTTCGTTTATGCCCACTCACTTCTTCGTGGAGTTTCTTGACTGCTTTCGTTAACTCGTGGGTTCTCTTTTGTACCCGATGTTCCAGTTGTTCATTGGTCTGCTGCAGCAATGTGCGGGAATTCTTTTCGTGAAGAACCCGCTCAAGGCGCGTTTTTCTTCGGTTATAAAAAAGCATGCCGGTTAACAAAAGGGCGACAAAGAGAAAGGCCACCAGTAGCACCATGTTGCGCACATATTTGTCAACATGAGAAGTATCACTGAGGATATGAACCGTCCAGCCTGCATCAGGCATGTTTTGGGACTGAAGTAAATGCGGATATCGGGAGCTTCTTTTATTTTCTCCTTGCGGGACAGCATCTTTCTTGAGATCAAGATGTATGCTTCCTACCTTATTGTAGCTGATGGATGTACCGGTTAAGGCATCCGGCTGGATGTCTCCATATCGACGATTTTGGCGGAGAATATCCGCTGCTTCCAGACTCAAAGGATAGAGGGATCGAAACTTCCATGGCGCATGACTGGTAATAAATATGACCCCATCAGGATCTGTGACGATAATTTTTTCCGATCCTTGTGCCCAGATTCCCTCCAGTCGCTGCAATTGAACTTTGACTGTAATGACGCCAACGAGAGAGAAAGAAGAATATACAGGGGCGGAAAAATAATACCCGCGTACCTTGGAGGTGGTGCCAAGGGCAAAATAACGACCGGGCCTGCCTTCTCTGGCCTGTTTGAAATATGGACGAAAACTGAGGTCTTCACCGATAAAAGAAACCGGCCCTTGCCAGTTGCTTGATGCGATTGTCAGCCCATCAGCATCCAACAGGTAGATGTCTGATGTTTCAGCAAGAGTGTTGATCTGTTCCAGTTCACGGTTCACCCTATCCAGCAACAGACTCTCTTTCGGGCGGGAAAGCAGATCAACAAAGATGGAATTCATTGCAAGAATCTGTGGTAATGCTTCAAACTTATCCAATTCACTTTGCAGATCACCCACATATACGTTCAGCGAATCACCGGCCTTATTTTTAATACGCTGCAACTCAAGGCTTCTGGTCCACTGTCCCGCCAGCAAGAGACTAAAAATACAAATGCATACAGCAATCGTACCGTATAGTAAACGAAACCGGGTTTTCATATTTTGCGGGTGATAGCGATAAGTGAATGGTGATGAAAATTTTTCAAGGTAGCCTTGCTTCTACTTCCAACCTCACCATATTGACGTGAGTTCTCCCCTCTGAATCTGGCGGGTGGATGTTGGTATATTTTTTAACAACGAAATTTAAAAAATCCTCTTTCTCTGTTTCAGGCAACTGGTCTGTGTATGGAAACCAGGTGGTTCTCAACCAGCCTTTTAAGCCTTCTACGTTTTCATGAATCATATCTTTAGGAATTAACTCAACTCGTTCTGCTTCATAGCCTGCCTGCATCAACAATTCTTCGTAATCCTGCGTTTTACAAAACCTATACGGAAACATAAAATCATCGTAATATTTCTTCCATTTTTTTGATGTTATGAGTTGAGTCATTACTTCAATAATATAGCTGGCATTTCCATGACCACCCATTTGGAATAAAATTTTTGCATTCCTGTTTAGATGCTTTTTAAGACCTTCAAGAACAGCCTTATGATCATTAACCCAGTGTAAAGCAGCGTTTGAAAAAGCAACGTCGAATTTCTCATTCAAATCTATTTTTGCTGCATCCATGGTGTGAAACGACAAATTAGGGAGAGCAAACTGCTCTCTTGCCAATCCAAGCATACTTTCGGAACGATCAATGCCAACAACCAGACCGTTGCTAAGTTTTTCTGCTATTGAGTTGGTTATTTTTCCATCACCACAGCCGATATCCAGTAGGTGCTCATCGCCCTGTAATGCGAGTTTGTCGATCAACTCCTGAGCCCACAACTCCTGTGCCGATGAATTTTCAGCATAGTCTTTGGCATCCCATTTATGTTTGACACTATTCATTTTATATTCTTAATTTATTTTTGGGTGAGCCCTTAGGAGTCGCAAATGAATAACTCATCGTTTTTGCATCCATGCTTCAGGCCATCTTTAGCCACTCCTCAATCACAAAATCCTCAACGTAGCCCTGCTACGCCTGCGGTTTTGTTCAATCAGATTGGCTAAATACGACCTAAATCATGGCGCAAATTCCGATGACTTATTCATTTCCAACTCCTTAGCCCAAAGCCACATCGAGAACCATCATGACTGAAAAACCGGTCATTGTCG
>JAOZQU010000356.1 GCA_029932055.1 Desulfocapsa sp. | reverse complement strand
TTTTCTTTATAAGAAAGCCCCAATCAGATTATTCTGATTGGGGCTTTTTTTTTGTGCATTCCTTACCCCAATATTTTCTTGACTCACAAAATGTATCAGTATAGTATCACTCTATGCAAACTGAAATAGTAACTACCTTAAAAAGGCAAGCAACCAGAATCCTAGCTGATGTTAAACAATCCCGTGAACCCGTTCTTATAACTGAACATGGTAAGCCCTCAGCCTACCTCGTTGATGTACAGTCCTTTGAAATGATGCAGAAAAGAATGCGAATACTGGATGGCATAGCCAAAGGAGAAAGAGCTATTTTAGAAAAAAATTTATTTACTCAGGATGAAGCCAAAACGAAAATGAAAAAATGGCTAAAGTAGTCTGGACCGAACCTGCATTAAGCGATCTTAATGAAATTGCAGAATATATTTCACTTGATAATTTTCGAGCTGCACAGAATCTTATTAAGAAAGTCTTTTCTACAACAGACCTCCTAGAGTCATCTCCAGAAATGGGTAGACGCCCACCTGAATTGCCCCATACATCCTACAAAAAACTAATTGTTGCTCCCTGTCGTATTTTTTATCGTATCCATGATGATGAAACAATAATTTACATTATTTTCGTCATGCGCAGTGAACGATCACTGAACCAGTATCTTCTGGATCAAAGGCAGCCTGATATTTTGTGAGCTATTTTCAACCCACGATTCATCATCAACATACAGTATGGTGCCACCACTGACATTCCTGCTCATAGCACGGTGTTTTTCTGATAATTTCTCAAGTGGAACCACAATTAAGAGCCGATTGACTCCCTCATTTTTCGTCTCAGCTATTTCTCGAGCCTTTATTACTGTCCTCACCATGGATACCGGGCAATCAGCTGAAACATACGATACTATTTTTTCCTCATTTAATAGGAAACCCAGTTTTCCGGCAGTGGAACCATCTGCATTTACCAGTTTCAGATGTGCTGGAAAAACAGTTAGATTCCGGTTGTCGTTGCCGCAATAGACGATGGTATTAAAATTATCCACAATAAATGAGGCCATGGTAACCATCCCCCGATCATAATACAAACCGACACAGTAGTTGAGCAGTTCATTTTCAGGTATATGATCCTGCAAAAGGCTCAACAGGGTCTTCACACCAGACAACACCTCTCGTCGATATCTAAGCTGAATATCACTGGCGGGCGAACCTTCCCGGTGATAAGACACATATTCATGCATCATAAAATACTGGCCAATTAAACGTCTTAAAAGATCACTATGTGAAAGATCCAGATAATTGTGCTGCATAAACTCCTGAAATCCAGCCTTTTTCGCCTGGAGTTCATTGACGGTTTTAATTGAACTGCTTGATTCAAGTAATTGCTTTCCCTGTATCATAAGCCCGACAAAACCGTAGCCATTGTCAACCGGGTCGCCGTCCACCAGCAATTTGTAAAAGTGTTGATTCTCATCCTCCACTGCAAAAGATGGTGTCTCATCAGAGCCTGTAATCGTCGCAACAGATGATTTACTTCCTATAATTATAGGATATGTTTGTCCACCTGGAAAAATCAGCCTAGCCAATCCGTTATACTGAGTTTCCACATCCTGAATGCCACCAGCAGGCAAAGTCCCACTGTAAATCAGAATACTTTTCAGTCCGTCATAGCCCTGCAGCTTAAAATCAATCGCAATTTTCGAATGAATGACCAGTCCTGCCTGTCCACTGCATGGTAAAGCGAAAACTAATAATATGGATATGATCCATTGAAATCTGATTACCATCGTTCAAATACATCCTCCCTGTAAAAAGAAAAGCTCCCTCCGACATAGCTGGAAAGAGCTCCCACTAATCCTTAAGACACCGGACACTAACGCCGTTCGCACGGTTGTTGCCGTTCATGTTGGCATTGCCGCTGTTGAAGTTCAAATTGCGGCTGTTGATGCCATCCACCGTACCGGACCAGTAGTTGCCGTTGCTGCCTGCGTTGTTGATGGTACCATTGCTGTGGTTGCGGTACCCCGCCACAACAAGCAGGCGGACAAACACTTTGCACCTTCAGAACCAATCATAATCAAAGCATCGGTCTTGAAGCAGGAGACAAGCACCCCCTTTCGGAGTCTCGTACCTCTCTTCCTGCCCAAACAGATGATGTACCACCCTGTCTCTGAAATCAGCAGCAAAGATTTCCCGTTTCACTGGTTTATTGACGATAAATGCTATGCAGGGCTTCGGGATATAACGGCGTTGTTCAATTTCTCCCGCAAGCTGTAACAGATTATGTTCAAAATCGATCTCAAATTTCAGCTGGTTTCTGGTATTTCTCTTGCCCCGACGTGCACGATAATAGGCTTCAAACAACCTCACTCGTAAGAGCGAATCTTGTTCAGCACTCCTGTTTTCCATTCAATTGTCTCTGCAACTCTACTATAAAATTCATAGCTTCCATGGGGGTTTTGCGCATTACCTGAAAGGCGACAATCTGCTTCTCTATATTTGTCAGTGCAATCCCACCATCCTTTTCGGCAGGTGAAGCTAACCGGTTTTTGACATCCTCTATAATTGTGGCAGGAAAACCACAGCTATATACCTGCTGGTCAACAACCTTTACGAATTCCACATTTATTTTCAACGGCTTGATATTTTGAGTAAACAACATGGCCTGCTGATTATACAACTTGTAAAAAATCCCTTCTTTATGCAGGCAAAGCAGTGTTGTGTTTGCCGCCCTGTCAATTTTTTCTCTGGTATTCATGGCAAAAAAATTGGAGGGCTTCGCCCTACCTTAAAACTTTTCTATCTTACTCC
>JAOZQU010000126.1 GCA_029932055.1 Desulfocapsa sp. | reverse complement strand
TGCTCCTCAAGAAAGAGGGAGAAGAATAAACAATGCATAAGAAACTCTCCACATATTATTTGGCAATTTTTTGTTCCCTTATCCTCCTGCTGGCAAGCAATGTCCAGGCAACGGATGAATCTGATGAAAAAATGATGTACACCATCCAGGATATTGAGACAGACATGCAGGATAACAGCTTAGTCATGGTCATAAAAGGTGACAGTGCTCCAGCTTATACCATGTACGAACTGTTTTCGCCTGCTCGCCTGGTTCTTGACATTGCCGAAGCAAGACTTGCAGAAGCAATTGATGCGGAAAAGATTTTACCTGTAAATGATTTTTCCGCCCTTAAGATTACAACACTGAAAGAGAACGGACCAGAGATCACCCGATTTGAGATAACACTTGCAGAAAGCCATACCTACAAAGTTGACAGGTTGGAAAACAATCTATCTGTTCGTCTGTTTCCACAGAAACAAAACAGTACTGTTGCTGTTGCTTCTAAAACAGCTTTCTCACTGCATGACCTGGTGGTACGAAAAATAGACAATCAAACGGAAATCCTTTTTCGGGCAGACAAACCAATTGAAAGTTTCAGACAGGACACAGTTACCGGGCGGGATGGTCTCCCAGACTCCATGTTTATTGATATCAACAATGTTGATGGCTCTGAGTTGGTAAGGGAAAAAGTTATTGGCACAAGTCTTGATAAAATCCGAGTTGCAACTCGAGGAACCGGAGTACGTATTGTTTTTGATTCAGGACAGGATGGTCTCTTTTCCTATGACATTCAAACTGTACCGCAAGGATTGATGGTCACCATTGATGAAAAAGGTATTCAGGTACCAAAAGATGCCAAAATGGCAAACGAAAGCATAAGCACTGCAGAAGCCATAGTGTCCGATCCAACCCTTGATGCACTTATTGATTCATCAGAGGCAGCATTAAGTGATCAAGCAAAAGCAGCGGCAGAGGGTGTAACGGCTATCGAGGCAATGCAGGATTCTTTTGAATTCTCCGGTTATAAAGCCACGCGTATCAGTGTGGATTTTTATAAAATCGACCTGCATAATGTTTTCAGACTTTTCCGTCAAATCAGTGATATTAATCTGATCGTCGATGAGTCAGTGAATGGTTCATTAACCCTTGCATTGAATGATGTTCCCTGGGATTTTGCTTTGGACATTATTTTAAACCTGAAGGATCTCAAAAAAGAAGAACGCCATAATACAATTGTAATTTATCCAGCAAATCAAGAATTTGCATGGCCTGAAAGAGCTAACGACAATCTCTCTTTTGAAGCAGATGTTGAAGTAATCGAGCAGGAAGCTCTGGTAATCCAACAAGCAACAAATCAGCCTGCTGAAATAATGCAGGCCAAAGAATTGCTTCGCAGGGCAAAAATTGAAGAAAGCAATGACGACATAGAAGATGCTGCAGTATTTTACGAAAAGGCTTTTAAGCTATGGCCTGAAAATGCAAAAATTTCAAACAGGCTTGCAGCTCTCTATCTTGTTAACCTGAGGTTGAATGCCAAAGCCGTCTATTTCGCAAAAGAGACCTTGAAAATCGATACAAACAATTATCAGGCTGCGCTCTATGCTGCCATCGCTTCAGCAAATATGGATCAGATTCCAGAAGCTATGGAATATTTCTCCCAGAGTATAAACGGTGACCCACCAATGCAGGAAGCACTTATCAGCTATGCTGCTTTTAGTGAGAATAAGGGGCAGCCTGAAGCCGCCCTTAAATTACTCAACCGATATTCCGATGTGTATAGTGACACTGTTAACACCATGATATCACGAGCTCGTATTTATGACGCTATAGGTCAATCTGAAAAAGCGACAGAACAATATAAAACACTGTTATATTCAGGATACCAGCTGACTCCTGGATTAAAAAAATATATCCATAGTCGATTGACCGTGGATGCAAATTAGTACCTTAAAAATTATTTTCTTACTTTTTCCCGAAAAAAATTTCGGTGAGGTACCTACACACCGCTTGCGGGGTGTTAGCTCATACAACAATTTACCTTAAACCAATACTTAGAGATGAGACCAATACAATCTATTTCTATGCCCAAGAGGTTTTCCATGAAGCTTCAAACACCAATGGCGCAGTTAAGCTGCCTTATTGTCCTTCTGTTTTTTCTTACCTCCTGTGTTCCTCAAAAAACTGAGACAGAAGCCAAGTTATCAGAAGCACCTTCTGTTCCAGTTGAAACTGTAGAAAAAGTTGAAAGGGAAACCCAGCTACCTGTCCAATACCAGAAGCCATCATACATGGTAGACACAGGAAGCATTGAAACCCTTGAGGAAGTAGTTAACGAAGTTGCCATTAAAGTAGGCGCATCCATTCGTTCCACCCGAGGCCCTCAGCCTCTCTGGGACATTCTGAAACGGCTGGCTGCCTTGAAAAAAATGAGTGTTTCATGGGCTAGTGATGTTGATCAAAGTGTTCTGGTTGATGTTGATATCAATGCAAATGATGATTTTTATGCTGCCATTGATAATCTTCTACGTCAGGTAGATTACTATCAAGTAATGCAAGGCTCTACCATTGTAGTAAAGTACAAAGAAACCAGGCAATTTCATATCGCCATGCCCTTTACCAAGCAGGTTTACGAAACTGCAGTCGGTGGTAATGTTCTTGGGAGTAATGAGGCAGCCAGCAATATAGAAGGAACCATCCGCCTGGATTCAAGAGGCAATGAATTTGACATCTGGCTCAATATTCAGGACAATATGAATGCCATTCTTGATACTTGGTCAACTGCTGCCACTGCAGCGCCAAGAAATGATACAGAAACAGAAACAAGTCCATCTGCAGAAGGGGTCACAAATGATAGCAGCCCAACTGCAACCAGACAGCTTTCAACCTCGGGTAACAGATACACGATCGATAAACCTATTGGTCTCATAACAGTTCACGCACCCAGGCCACTCCTTGATAAACTTGAAATTTATTTTAGGAACCTGAAAAGAGAATTATATAAACAAATATCCATTGAAGCAAAAATTATTGAAGTACAATTATCTGACCACTCCTCCATTGGCTTGAACTGGAACATGATTTTAGAAAATCTTTCAGCTGTCGACGGTAGTTTTTATGAGGTTGGTAAAAACCGTTCAAGGACAATAAGTCGCAACAACAGTAACTCAGATACTTATAGCCTTTCCTCTACTGACAGTAGAACGAGAAATGTTGACACCAATGGTAATCTTACTTCAACACATAGCCTTACCGACCTCGGAACATCAATGGCAATGTCAACTCTAGGCGCTGGAAATGACGTCACTACGATTATTACGGAAGGTGGGGCAGCTGCTATCTCACTGGCTGCATTTACTTTTGACACCTTCCTCAATGCTGTTCAGGAACAAGGTCAGACAACCATACTTTCTAACCCTAAACTGAGTGTTTTGAACGGTCAACCTGCACTTATTTCTGTTGGCCGCAATGTCACCTATATCGACAGTATCGAATCAGATGTCAACAATGACACCGGAACCGTTACCTATACCGTAGAAACAGAACGAGTGCTCTCAGGAGTGGGCATGGCGCTCACTGCAAACATTTTGGATGATAACGAAATTATCCTCAATCTTGTTCCAGTCACATCGGAATTACAGGAACCCATAGAATATCGTTCAGTAGGTCTTGGGGAAGTAGGACTTCCTGTAATCAATATCCGGGAAATGAGTACAACCGTCAAAGTTAAAGACGGAGAAATGCTTGTAATCGGTGGATTGATTTCAAATGTAGATGAGGATGGCGGCACCTTTATACCCGGTACCAGCAACATTCCATTTTTCAAATATCTCTTTGGCTATGAAGAAAAAACAAGCAACAAACGAGAGCTTATCATTCTACTGAAACCACGTATTATATAGTGCATTCAATTCATTAAAAATACCAAGACTTAACTAGAATTCTCAGGGAGAAAATTATGCAGAAGTTCAAATATGTACTCTATCTGCTGTCAGCAGTACTCATTATGGGTTGCGGCCAGACTGTTGTGGAGACCCTCCATGTACCTGACCCTCCAGATCCAAATGCCCCGGGTAAAGGACAAACAATTGTAATCCTCCCTTTTGCTGATTACACTTATGCAGACTCCCTTGCAGGTGCTTACAGGCGTAACCTGGCCATATCAGAAGCCGTTACAGACAGACTGGTTTCAAAGGGTTTTGGCATGGCAATCCAGGAAGATGTTTTTGGATACCTTCTCAAAGAGGATATTATTAGCATTGTTCCCTATGACGAAAACAGTACCGCAAGTTTATCCGATGAACTGAATAATGAATGGTCGGATGTCATGAAAAACCAGTTAAAAAAGTATATTCATGACCAAAAGATGCAATCCGGTAAAACCGTATCAGGTAGTCCAGGAACCCATGCTCTAAATCAAAATGCAGTTACCAAGATAGGTCGGAAATTTAATGCTGATTACATTGTTCGTGGCCGTATTCTCGAATTCAGAACTCGTGAAGAAAGTACCTGGGTACCGTGGAAGAAAGGCCTTCTACCATTCACCCTTGGATTAAGCAGTCAAACATTAAATGGTTTTGCCCGTTCTGACACCTATGATGACTGGGGCCACATGCTTCTCCCTGGAACCTTGGGCGCTGTTATTGGATATAACTCAGATACCCTTGGACTGAATCATAATGTTGGTGGTGGTATTGTCTGGGGTATGGTGGGCGCAGGCCTTGGGCATATGGCAAAAAATGGTGGCCAGGTTGATCAGGCAGTTGTACAAATGCGTATGTGGGTTCAGGAAGCTGCAACCGGTAATGTGGTCTGGACAAACAGGGTTGACGTGAAGGTTTCACCTGATTCTGTTTACGCGGATCGTCAATATGATATGCTTTTTGACAAGGCAATCCATAAAGGCGTCAATACTCTTATAGACAATTTTGTAACAACTCGTTTATAAATAATCCATCTGTAGCAAAAAACAAAAAAAAGGCTCTAAAAGCAAATTGCTTTTAGAGCCTTTTTTTATTCTTTCAACGTAACTTCAGGTGGTAGCTGGTAATTTTCCTAACCGCTACCCTGAACAGTTACCTCTCAAGTAAAATCAATTCTGTTTCTGAGCCGCTTCCTGCTTGGAGCTTTGATACAAAGCCATAAAGTTAATGGGCTCCATAAGAAATGGAACAAAACCACCATCAACTGATATCTGGCTGACAATCTGTCTCGTAAATGGAAAAAGCAGGGTTGGGCAATCCACACCAAGAACCATTTCCTGATGTTCCTCAGGAATGTTCTTCATCAAAAATGCTGCTGCATGTTCAATCTCCATAATGAACATGGTCTTATCATTATTCCCTTTATCAAGAATCTTCGCGGTAATCTGCAGAGCCACTTCATAATGGTTGTCATCCAGCTTTTTATTATTTAATTTTAAATTAACTTCAACCTTTGGCTCCTGGTTCTGAGCTTGAAAAACGCTTGGAGCATTAGGATTTTCAAAAGAAAAATCCTTGATGTACATTTTCTGCATCCGAAAAACTGGACTATCATCACCTTCTGCAGCATTAGTATTAGCTTGTTCCTCTGCCATGTTGATCTACCTCAATAAGTGTATTCTTGAATGTTTGGTTAATGGCTCCTCACAGAAGTGAGCACCTATAAATAACCCTTTATTAAACAGCAAAACGAGCCTATACGCAAAGTAAATTACGTCTCTACCCGTGGTGTTAACTCTTTTGCCAGGTAGTACCCGGTAAATGACCCTTCATGGGATGCCAATTCTTCAGGAGTTCCAATAGCCACAATATGTCCGCCATGTTCACCACCCTCGGGCCCGACATCTATAATCCAATCTGCAGTCTTTACAACATCAAGGTTATGCTCGATAACTACAACAGTATTACCGTTCTCAACGAGTCGTCCCAATACATTCAACAGATGTTGAATGTCTGCAGGATGTAACCCTGTTGTCGGTTCATCAAGGATATAGAGCGTATCACCAGTGGCTCTGCCGGAAAGCTCTTTTGCCAGCTTAACTCTTTGTGCCTCTCCGCCTGAAAGAGTTACCGATGATTGGCCAAGGGTAATGTAAGTGAGACCAACATCATACAAAGTCTGCAGTCTGTTTTTGACAGGTGGAATATTCTTAAAAAATTCCAAAGCCTCTTCCACTGTCATTGAAAGAACTTCATGTATATTTTTCCCGCGATATTTAATCTCAAGTGTTTCCCGGTTATAGCGTTTCCCCTGGCAAGCCTCACACACAACATAAATATCGGGTAAAAAATGCATGGCAATCTTATTCACGCCTTCGCCTTCACAGGCCTCACAACGTCCGCCTTTTACATTGAAACTAAACTGCCCCAGCTTATATCCTCTTACCCTTGACTCGGGCAATCGTGCAAAAAGCTCACGAACAGGGGTAAAAACACCTGTATATGTAGCAGGATTTGAGCGAGGTGTCCTGCCAATGGGGCTTTGATCTATATCAACGATCTTATCAATCTTATTCAAACCTGTCAGACGGGTCTTCCCTGTCTGTACACGATCAAGCTTACGCCCTAACCCCTCTTTTACAAGAGAAAAAAGTGTTTCAATAACCAGTGAACTTTTTCCCGATCCTGAAACCCCTGTTATGCAGGTCATAACCCCAAGAGGAAAGGCAACATCCACATTTTTCAAATTATTCGCCACACCATTCTTCAAACGCAAAAACCTTCCCCTTCCAGCCTTACGCCTTTTCACCGGGATTGCTATACTCCGGCTTCCTGAGAGGTAATTTCCAGTGAGCGATTCATCGCATGTTAAGAGACCTGCCACATCACCGGAATAGACTACTTCTCCGCCATGCACTCCGGCACCAGGCCCCATATCAAGCACATGATCAGCAGTCATAATCGTATCTGTATCATGCTCGACCACGATTACACTATTTCCCATGTCGCGTAGCTCAACCAAAGTATTAATCAGTTTTTGATTATCACGCTGATGAAGACCAATACTTGGTTCATCCAGGATATATAACACTCCGGCAAGTCTTGAGCCAATCTGGGAAGCCAATCTGATGCGCTGGGCCTCTCCTCCTGAAAGTGTCCCTGATCGTCTTTCAAGGGACAGATACCCCAGGCCCACATCTTCAAGGAAAGACAGCCGATCCACAATCTCTTTTAAAATCGGCTCTCCAATCTGTCGTTCACGATTGGTAAATGGGATAAGGGGCAGATTTTCAATCATCTTATCAATGGACAGACACGTGAGTTCATAAATTGACCACTTTCCAGCTTTCACCGCCAGTGCTTCCGGCTTAAGACGAGCGCCATGACACCGGGGACAGGTCTGTTCATTCATATAGCGCCCAAGTTCTTCACGGATCATGGAAGACTGGGTTTCATGAAAACGACGACTGAGTTGCGGTATAACGCCTTCGTAGGGCTTTTCAGTGGTCATCAGGCGGCGTCCTTTCTGATAACGAAAAGAAATTACCTCAGTACCTGACCCATAGAGTAGAATATTCTGTAATTTTTCAGATAATCTGGCAAAAGGGGTGGCCATTGAAAAAGAATAATGTTTTGCCACTGCTTCAAGCATCTGCCCGGAATAACTCTTCCCTGCACGTTTCCCCCATGGTGCAATGGCACCGCGATTGAGACTCAATGAAGGCTCAGGAACAATGAGCGCAGCATCAAAAAACTGCTTTACTCCAAGGCCTCCGCATTCCTCGCACGCTCCTTGAGGGTTGTTGAAAGAAAAAAGCTGGGTGGATAGACGCGGCATGGAAATGCCACAACGATGGCAGGCAGCAAACTCACTAAAGAGCTGCTCTTCTCCACTATCTGGAAAATGGACTAGCAAAAAACCTTCCGTCAGCTTTACAGCAGTTGTTATGGAATCGCTGAGCCGCCGGGTGGCCGAGGCTTTAATCACCACTCGATCAACCACAACCTCAATGAAATGACGTTTGTTTTTCTCAAGAGCCTGTACATCATCGGTATGAATAGTCTCACCATCAACACGAATCCTGACAAAGCCTTCTTTTCGTATGCGTGCCAGCAACTGTTCATGCCGCCCTTTCTTCCCGGTAACCATGGGAGCCAGCAAAACAACTTTTGTTCCCTCAGTGAGGGCCGACAGACTATTCACCATATCCTCTATGGACTGGGAACGGATCTCATCTCCACATTCAGGACAAAATGGACGTCCACATCTTGCAAAAAGCAGGCGCAGGTGATCGTAAATCTCTGTGACTGTCCCCACTGTGGAACGAGGATTTTTTGAAGTCGTCTTCTGTTCTATGGAAACTGCAGGGGACAATCCTTCCAGCGCATCCACTTCAGGCTTATCCATCTGTCCAAGAAACTGACGCGCATAGGTAGACAAAGACTCTACATAGCGCCTCTGCCCTTCTGCATAGAGCGTATCAAAGGCAAGAGTCGATTTTCCGGAACCGGACAGGCCCGTGAAAACTACTAGACTGTTCCTCGGAATATCAACATCAATATTTTTGAGATTGTGCATCCGCGCTCCGCGAACGCTAATTTTTTGTGGTTCCATGGTAATATAAAATATGCGTCAGCCGTTTATCAGCGGGCTTAGGTTGGCATGATCAATTTTAATGCAACGATCCATGATAACCTGCAAGCCTGCCTTTTCAGCAAGGGCTGCAGCTTCAACGTTTACTATCCCCTGCTGCATCCAGATAACTTTGGCGTGAATGGCAATAGCCGCCTCAACAATGGGAAGCACATCTTCACTGCGCCTGAAAATATCCACCACATCTACAGGGCCTGGGATTGATGCCAGATCAGGATAAGACACCTGCCCTAGAATCTCACTGACTCCGGGATTAACAGGAATGACCGTAAAACCGGCATCCATCAAATATTTTCCCACCACATGACTGGGTCTATGCTCTTTTGGAGAAAAGCCGACCACAGCGATAGTTTCAGTTGAACATAAAATATCATCAATAAGCGGTATGGACTGTAATGATAGCATAAACAGAGACCTGAAAAAAAATTTGCCCTTATTCCGGTAAGTTCTTGCAAAACCAAAAAAATAATGATTTACCCCGGTTAATAGCTATGGTAAACATGATAAGTTAAACTTTCTGATGAAGACGTCTTTATGGAAAGAGACAGTTGCATGTGAAAAGTAATCAGCATTGAACAAAAATCAACCTCCTTAATCATCGCAGGAATATTGAATGAATTTCCAGGATATCATCTCCCAGCTTAATCAATACTGGGCCGACCAGGGCTGTGTTATTCAGCAGCCTTACGACATGGAAGTAGGTGCCGGAACCTTTCATCCCGCCACTCTACTTCGCGCTCTTGGTCCAGAGCCATGGAAAGCGGCTTACGTACAACCCTCCAGACGCCCCACAGATGGTCGTTACGGAAACAATCCAAACCGCCTCCAGCACTATTATCAGTATCAAGTTGTCCTGAAGCCGTCTCCTATTGAGGTGCAGGAACTCTATCTCGGAAGCCTCAAACGATTTGGCCTTGACCTGCTTGAACATGATATCCGTTTTGTTGAAGATGATTGGGAGTCACCGACCCTCGGTGCCTGGGGCCTTGGCTGGGAAGTATGGCTTGATGGCATGGAGATCACCCAATTCACCTATTTTCAACAGGCAGGCTCCATTGATCTTTTCCCCACAACAGTGGAAATAACCTATGGCTTAGAACGAATCGCCATGTACCTGCAAGGGGTGGACTCGGTATACGATATTGCCTGGAACGACTCCGTCAGCTACGGAAATATCTTCCATCAGGCAGAAGTGGAATTCTCCACATTCAATTTTGAAGAAGCAAACGTGGAAGAATTGATTAACTTTTTTAACACCTACGAAGAAGAAGGGCTTAAACTGATAGAAAAAAGTTTGGTTCTTCCCGCTTACGACTACTGCCTGAAATGCTCACATACCTTCAACCTTCTCGATGCGAGAAAGGCAATCAGTGTAGCAGAACGGACACGATATATTGGAAGAATACGAAATATCGCAAGAAAAGTTGCCAGCGGGTACGTGGCACAACGGGAAGAGATGGGACACCCTCTCATAAAAAAAACAGAGACAGCATAAAAAAAATTGGCGGAAGTGCATGGGAATCGAACCCACCTAGCGAGCTATTAACCCGCTACACCGGATTTGAAGTCCGGGAGCGCCACCAGTGCACTATCCACTTCCAGTGGATGCAGCCAATCTAATAACAATTGCGGCGGAAAACAACTTTTTTTATAATTTGCTTTCTCAGAGATAATGTTTATTTTGCTTGTCAATCTATTGATATAAAATAATATTTCTCCACCTCCATCACCTAGGAAAAAAATAGAAAAGTATGCAGTGCGAAAGACTCATCAAACAAATTAAAGGGTGGTATATCCACGTAAGCAATGAAACCATGGCTCCAGCCAGAATGGTCTCATTTATTGAAAAACATGCCGCCGAATGTGATATCTGCCTCGACGACCCTGATCTTCCAGAAGAAATAGAAAAAATCACAGAAATGATTCTTCCGGAGTCAAAAATCCCAAAAGCAGTCCGTATGCAGCAGGAACAAGAAGAGCTTGCAAGAAGGGAAGCCGAGAACGAAGATCAAGAAGTTGATAACGA
>JAOZQU010000355.1 GCA_029932055.1 Desulfocapsa sp. | reverse complement strand
ACGTGGAGTAAAACATGCAAGAGTGGTGGCTGAAATTAAGGCTCCCGAGCAGATCCTGAAAGCCTGTGTTGAAAATTATGGTACGTCGTCTCTTTTTGAAAAAAGTTATGCCATTAATGAAGAGATAAAAGAATGGCTGGTCAGCAATGTTCTCGAGTCGGAAGATACTTCTGCTGTTACTCCTCTGTATGAAGAAAGTGAAGTTGAGGATATGGGAGATGCCCTGCCGCTTATTACTAAATCTGATTTTGCTGGCGAAAAGGTTGTGCTGCCAGCAGAACATAGTTTTATCAATGATGGTGAGATCGCCGATTTTATAAAGAAATGGAATTTTTACGACGGAGATCTCAACCCTGATGGAAACTTTGAAAATTCACTGGTGGATTCGGACGACGGCAGGGTTGTTGTTGATCAGCGAACCGGGCTTATGTGGCAACGGGCAGGTCTTGATATTACCTCAGTGCTGAGCATGAAACGCAAGATTGAAGAGTTGAATAAAGATGGTTTTGCAGGTTTCCATGACTGGCGGATGCCAACCATGGAAGAGGCCATGTCAATTATGGACAAAGAAGTGAATAGTAAAGATATTCATCTGAATCTCTGTTTTTCTAAAGAGCAGCCGTTTATTTTTGTTGATGCTCAGCGAAAACCCGGTGGATACTGGTATGTGGATTATAAGCATGGTCGTGCTTTCTGGTCTTCAGGTACTATTCCCGGTGGTTTTGGCAGGCTTTGCCGTAGCGTGTAGTATTTTTCGTTTTCCTCCTCCTGAGTACCCGAAAGAGAGTCTTCTCTTTCGGGTATTTTTTTGCCTTGTAAGTCATGACTGTTCTGGAGCCGGGAGACTAGCAAAATATCAGGCCTGGCACTATTACAAGATTCTCGGACAGCCTCCCAGGTCTGCCTCATCTTGCCCGGCTTTGGATAAGAGAGGTCGGTTATCCGGTTGTTTTTCTTGCTTCCAACTGTAGACCGGGGTAGACTAATCAAGTGGACTAACGACATGGAGGTTAATTATGGAAATTGTCAATGTACATGAGGCGAAGACACATTTCTCTAGACTGTTGGCTCGTGCTCATACGGGTGAAGAAATTATTATTGCCAAGGCTGGTGAACCGTATGCAAAGCTGGTACCGCTATCACCGGTAAAAAAAAGATCCCCAGGAATTGCAAAAGGCGCAGTAACTGATGCTTTTTTTGAGCCTTTATCAGAAGAAGAGTTGCAGTCATGGGAAAGGTAGTACTTTTACTTGATACCCATATTTTTTTGTGGTGGCTTTTTGATGATTCCCGGTTGCCTGAAGGCATAAGGGCTGCAATCGAATGTATCGATAATACGATATTTGTCAGTTCTGCCTCTGTTTGGGAAATCACAACAAAATTTCGCTTGAGCAAGTTACCGGAAGCATCTATGGTCGCAGAAAATGTTCCTGCCTGGATTGAGAAGGCTGGGTTCAAGGCTATCTCTGTGACCCCTGGTCACGCCCAACTTGCCGGTGAATGGGACATGTCGCACCGTGATCCGTTTGATAGAATGCTTGCGGCCCAGGCAAAGCTGGAACAAATTGCCCTGGCAACAGTAGACAAAGCGTTGTTTGATTTTCCGATTCAAATCATGAAAAATTGAATCGGAAACGGGTATATCTTTAAATTATACTTCTCTTGGAAACTTGGGACAGGTCTTGCAATTGAAATCCGGGAACATGAAATCCGGAAGAAATCCGGGGACACAATACTGTTTTGGAAAGAGTTGCGATTTTTATCGTGGTCTGTCTCTTTGATTCCCAGTAGGAACATTACCCTGAAACAGGTTAGATTCAGTTAAAGCTTAGCTCTAGCAATATTAACAAAAAATGGCAACCGGATATCTTTTGGCAAACTCACTTTACTCCATTTTTCATCGTTAATAAAAAACATATTGCCATTAGTAAGCATTCTGCTCATGGCTAAATGTTTATCTGATAATGGCTGTAAAGGAACAACAATCAGCTTCGCATCTTTGTTACGTGCAGCCAATTGGCGTGCTTTGACCACGGTCTCAACCATTGAGACAGGGCAATCGTCACTGACAAACGAAATCACGACATTATTCTCAAAATCGTTCAGTACTCCTTTCCTGTTTCCATTCACATCAGTAACAGATAGACCCTTCGGCAAAGTAACTGATTTTTGCAGACTTCCTGGACAGTATGCAACATCTCTAAAGTTAGCAATGATCCTGGAAGCAAGTGCCACCATGCCCCTGTTATAGTAGAGAGAGATGCAATAGTTTACTATCTCATGTTCCGGGATATGCGTTTTCAGAATCTCAAGCCAGTTTCCAACTCCATCTATAACCGCTTTTTTATACTGAACCTGAATGTCACTGGCCGGAGCACCTTTGATATGATAATCTATATACTCGTGCATCATAAAATATTGACCAATCAGCCGCATGAGCATATCCGAGTGTTGCAGATTCTGATAATGGGTGCGCACAAAGGTATGAAACTTTTCCTTCATTGCCTTCAATTCAGCAACAGTGTGAATGGAACTACTTGAGTCCAATAGCTCTTTTGCCTCAATCATCAAAAGGGCAAAATCGTATTGACCGGGGCTGGCCTCAGCACCGGTTAAGAGCTTATAAATAAACTCATTTTCACTACTTCCGATAAAAGTGGGCAGCTTGTCAGCATTATTTATATTTAGAGTAAAGGATTGTTCCCCAAGAATGAGCGGATAGTGTTGCCCTTGTTTAAAAATTATCAGGGTAAGGCCATGATAAGGGGTATCTATTGTTTGTTTTGTTCCTGCACTCAG
>JAOZQU010000125.1 GCA_029932055.1 Desulfocapsa sp. | reverse complement strand
AAATATTGTCTGGAAAACAATGTGGTCGGTGATTCATGGAGAATGTTTCGCATCATGGGGGAGTTTGTTGAAGGTTTCGACAGTATGTCTTCCGTTAATGTTCCTGCTGTGACCATCTATGGATCAGCTAGAACTTCCACGGATGATCCCTGGTATAAAAGAACAGAAACCATTGCTGCAGCTCTTGTCAGGGAAGGGTATGGCATTGTCACTGGTGGTGGTCCCGGGATAATGGAGGCAGCCAATAAGGGCGCACATGAAGCTGGTGGTGTTTCTGTGGGCTTAAATATTGCTCTTCCCCACGAACAGGTTCCCAATCCATATATGAATTTATCTGTCCAATTTAAGTATTTTTTTGTACGGAAAGTTATGTTCATGAAATATTCCATGGCCTTTATCTGTATGCCTGGTGGTTTTGGCTCACTCGATGAACTTTTTGAATCGTTAACCTTGATACAGACTCAACGGATTAAGCCTTTCCCGATTATTCTTGTGGGCAGGTCATTTTGGGGTGGGTTGATTGATTGGATGAAAGATCAGTTTCTTGCTAACGGCACTATCAGTGAAGCCGATCTTAATCTCATAAATATAATCGATGAACCTGAAGCAGTAGTTGATTTTATTAAAAAGACCGTTGTATCATAAAAAGAGTATCAACTTAATAGCTTAAAATTTATTTCCAGGGGAGTAAGTATGGCCCAAATTGATGCGTTTTTTAAATTGATGAATGATGAAGGTGCCTCGGATTTACATATGGTCGCGGACCAACAGCCCATTCTTCGGATCCGTGGTGATATGGAGCGGGTCAAATTTAAGAAAATGGAGAATGAAGAGCTGAAATCCATGCTCTATGAAATCTGCCCTGAGGATAAAATTAAGGTTTTTGAAGAACTCGGAGATATTGATTTTGGTTATGAAATTCCCGGCCTTGCCAGGTATCGTTGTAATTATTTTCGGCAAAAATATGGGATAGGCGCTGTTTTTCGTGAGATTCCAAGTGAAATTATGACCTGTGAGCAGTTGGGCCTGCCCAAGGTCATTACTCGTCTTGCCCATCTTCCCAAAGGATTGGTACTGGTGACAGGCCCCACTGGCTCTGGTAAATCCACGACTCTTGCGGCCATTGTTGATGAAGCAAACAGAACTCGAAAAGATCATATTCTGACCATTGAAGATCCCATTGAGTTTGTTCATAAAAGTCAGAAATGTATCATTAATCATCGTGAAGTAGGGCAGCATACAAAAAGTTTTTCAGCAGCACTTCGTGGAGCTTTGCGTGAAGATCCTGATATCATCATGATTGGTGAGATGCGTGATCTGGAAACCATTTCTCTTGCCATGGAAGCAGCCATGACCGGTCATCTGGTGTTTGGAACATTGCATACCTTAAATGCCATGAAAACCGTTGATCGTGTGGTTGAGATTTTTCCTGCAAACCAGCAGGGCCAGGTACGATCAACACTTTCTGATGCTTTGAAGGCCGTTGTCTCCCAGACGCTTTTTAAACGGATTGATGTGAAAGGGCGTTGTGCTGCACTGGAGGTTCTTATAGCCACACCGGCAGTACGAAACCTTATCAGGGAAGGAAAAACATATCAAATTGCCTCAGTTATGCAGACGGGTAAAAAGTACGGTATGCGAACACTTGATGATAGTATTATGGAATATTTGGAAAAACGGCAAATCAGTGCAGATGATGCATATTCCAATGCTGTTGAGAAATCAAAATTTCTTAAATTTTTGAAAAAACCACCTTCTGATTTCACTGAAGTGTAAAAGAGCTATCTCCCTTCTCCCCGGGAATGACGGAGAAGGGGCCTTTTTACGTGGGTATTTTCATTCGACATGTGAGATATTTCCACTCCATCGCGATTCTCGCGGATAATAACAGCACCAATTTTGGCAGTGTTTAAAAGCGGAATGTTGTTCCCTTCACAATACGAGCGAAGATCTGAAGAGGGGAACAGTAAAGGGTAGAAACGTCCTGCTGAGACTATGATTTGTTCAGGGTTCACTGTTTCTATAAACGCAGGAGAATTTGATGTTTTTGAGCCGTGGTGCGGAGAGAGGAGAATTGTTGTTTGCAGCAGGTGATCTTTGTTTACTAATGCTGTTTCAACTCGTCGAGTAATGTCTCCCGGTAACAGGCACGTTACCGTACGTCCTGCAAAACGAAGAATCAGGCTTTTGTCATTGGACTGAAGCAATAGCCCTGCATTATAGGTTTGTGTCTTATCCAAAAATGGATTGTTGATATTCTGCAATATCGCTCCTCCCCCTTCCATGATCAATTCGTTTCCCTCCGGTGTTTTAGTTTTGATTCCAAGATCACTGGCAAGATTCAACATGTCCTCATACTGCTGACTGTGACCGCTTTCTCCGTTAGTCCATAGAATATCCGGCTGAAATCGTTGCAAGAGAAATGGAATGCCGTTGAAATGGTCGGCATCAGGATGGCTGACAATAATTGTGTCAAGATGGGTGATGCCTCTGTGCCAGAGATACGGGGCAATGATGCTTTCACCCACATTAAATTTTGGTGAAGATGAGCCACCGCCGTCGATGAGTACTTTTTTGCCTCCTGGAAATTTGATTAAAGTGGAACTGCCCTGTCCGACATCAAGAAACACCAGTTCAGATTTCGTGGAATATTTTTCTAAAAAGGATTGGGGATGAAAAAAGAAAAGGCTGCAGACAATTAAAAAAAGAGGCAGAGTTTTTTTCCACGACAACTTTGAAAAACAGAGCGCAAGAGTAAAGTAATAGAGAAGGATTAAAAGAAATGGAGGTGTGGCAAACCAGAGTGTTGAATATTGAAGATTTGCAAAGAAGTCGGCAATAAACATTGCTGCTTTGATTCCAAGCCCACCAGTTTGCAGGAGCCAGTCGCCATATTGCGGGTCAATGAACAGACCTGGAATAGAGAGCAGTCCCAGGGGGAGGCTCCAGAGACAAAGTAGAGGCTCTATAAGCAGATTTGCAACAGGCCCCACAGCGGAAAGACGGTTAAAGCTATGGATAAGAAGCGGGGCAGTGCCAATTGTAGCTGCGATCGAGACCAGTAATGCGGCCATGATCCAGCGGATAATTTTTGATAAGAGGTTCAATAATATATTTTTGTCAGGTTCGTTTTCCTGATGCAATAATGATGTCAAGTGTGGAAGTATGAGAATGAGCGCTGCCACAGCAGTAAAAGAGAGCTGAAAAGAAACAGTAAAAAGGCTCAAAGGGTTGAGTAAAAGAACAAGTAATGCAGCAAAGGAGAGGGTGGTAAAAGGTGAACGTTGCCGGTGAACACAAAAGGCCAGAATAAAAACCAAAACCATAATGAGTGATCGGAGAACCGGTGTTTGTGCTCCTGCAAGAAGTGCATAGCTGCAAAGTGGTGGGATAGTAGCAATTAATGCCAGTTTTTTACAGGAGAAATGGAGCATGAGATACTTCGATCGTCTTGCCAGCCAATAAAAAATCAGAAAGAGTGCTGAGGCAACCAGGGAGAGGTGCATCCCGGAAATAGCTAAAATGTGCATCACTCCGGAAGCTTTAAATGCTTCCAGTTGTTTTTTGTCAATACCGGAGCGGTCTCCGATGAGCAGGGCACGGTAGATTCCAGCCTGCTGTGAAGGAAAGTTGTTATTGATGTGATCCCGGAGCGAGAGGCGTATTTTTTCAGGAAAATAACGTAAAGAGTGTGTCCATGAATGATTTTGATCCAGCTCATGAATATGAGCTATGGAGGCAATTCTTCCTGTAATTCTGATATTTTTCGAGGCAAGAAATGCAGGATAATCAAAACCTCCAGGGTTTCCATAGCGATAGGGACGCGAGAGTCGGGCACGAATAATCAGCTCTGTCCCTGGTAGCCAGGATTTTGGCCATGGATCTTTTAAGTGAAGTTTAACAAGACCTTGAATAGAAGAAAAGAACTCTTCATGGCGTAAGCGCAAGCTGCTGCTTTTGATAATGATACTGCTTTTTTGTCCATCAAACAGCGGCATGCTCTGCAGTGTACCTGTAAGTACAACATCTTCTTCCTGGGTGATTCGAGTGTGAATATGAGTTTTCTTGAAAGGACTGGCTGCAAAGTTTGCTGCATGAAGAAATCCAAGGGAGAGAACAGCTAGGAGAAGAAAAATTGTTGTTTTTATAGTGTTTTTTCTTCTGTGATACAGAAATGCAGGGAAAAGAAGCAGAATAGTGAAAAGAATGGCTGTTTGGGGAGGGTGAGGAAAAGCATGGTGGAGCAGGATTCCTGAAAGAAAAACAAGGGTCAGGGAAATAAGCAGATAGTGGTTAATAAGAATCCAAAAACGATTCACAGTATCTCTTTGATCACTTTGATATGTCGTTCGACTACGCCTTGCCTGCTACTTGCGCAGGCACGAGCCGCATCACCCATTTTTTGCCGGTGTTGATCATCTTTTAATATGTTTTGCAGGGCAGCAGTCAGTTCATTTTGATCTCGAACCATGATTGCACCTCCTGACCGAAGCAGTGCATCACTGATTTCTGAGAAATTTTCCATATGGGGGCCATACAGAACCGGGATAGTATAACTAGCTGGTTCAACGGGATTGTGGCCGCCCTTTTTTACCAGACTGCCGCCGATAAAGGCGATATCAGCATGACTGTACGCGCTGTTTAATTCACCAATACTATCCAGAATAAAGAGATCTTTGCCACCAGCATTTATCCGGCTGTGACGATTCGCTGTAAGATCCATTGTTGCGGCAAGGGATTGAAGCTCTTGGCCTCGGCTAATAATTTGCGGAGCAATAATCAGATAAAGAAGAGGGTATTTTTTTTTGAGTTGCCGGTAACTTTGCAGCAGGATTCTTTCTTCTCCCTGGTGGGTGGAACCGGCAACCAGGAGGTGCTGATACATCGGCAGGCTGAAAGAAACAGACTGATGTCTTCCTGATGCAGAGTAGAGTGGTGTGTCATAGTTGAGATTTCCAAGCGTCTGGATTTGCCTGTGATCAATATCCAGACTGATCAGCTTGTCCTTGTCTTTTTCTGTCTGCATGGACAGAGTCTGGAAGCTTGTAAGCAGTGGTTTGAAAAAAAAGGAAAACCGTTTGTAAGATCGAAAGGATTTTTCTGAAATACGACCATTAACAAGCAGGATCGGGATGTTTTGTTGCTTTAATGTGGAGATGAAATTTGGCTGGAAATTAGTTTCTACCAGAATAAAAAGATCCGGCTTAAGCACACTGAGAAATTTTTTAATGACTGGAAGAATATCAAAGGGAAAAGGAATAATGCGATCCACTTTATCATGGAGGAGCTTTTCGGCTAACTCTGCTCCTGTCTTGCTTGTGGTAGAAAAAATAAGTTCTGTTTCAGGCATTTTTTTGCGTAACCCTGATAGCAGCGGCAGCGCTGAAGTGATTTCACCAACTGACAGAGCGTGAATCCAGATCGTTTTTTGTTTTGTCCTTTTTTTTGTTCCTGATTGTAAACCAAACCCCAACCGGCGCATTGTGCGGAACCGATATTCAGGAACCAGAAGAATAACCACTGCCAGAGGGAGAAAGAGTAGCGGCAGGAGAAAAAGTTGAAGTATATTATAGAGAATTATCATGGTATAATAGAGAAAGTTGAATTTAAATAATTGTACCATAGTTTTTTTTGACTAGATACAGATAAAGCTATCAGAAAAGCAACACCAGAGAAGATTGGAATTGAAAAACTGGAGGTATCCTCTTGCGATATTGTATGAGAATATTTTGTGTTTTATCTGTTTTTTTTACAGGTGGATTCATGCTGCTCCTTCCACAGATTATTTATGCAGAGAACGCCAATGATATCATTGAAAAAGTGGTAGACAACCTCAATGGTAAAACTGCCATTATGGAGATCAGCATGGTGGTAAAGACTTCGCGGGCAGAAAGAACCATGAAGATGAAGAGTTATTCCATTGGCCAGGAGAAATCCTTTATCAAGATCCTGTATCCAAAAAAAGATGAAGGGATAACTTTTTTAAAACTGGACAACAGTATGTGGCAATATGTGCCGCGTATTGAAAAAACCATCAAAATTCCAGCCTCCATGATGCTGCAAAGCTGGATGGGAAGCGATTTCAGTAATGATGATCTGGTGAAGGAAAGCTCTCTCAGTGATGATTATGACCATGCATTGATTGCTGAGACAGAAGATGATTACAATCTGGAATTGCATCCTAAGGCTGATGCTGCCGTTGTCTGGGGAAAGATCCTCATGTCTGTGTCCAAACAGTATTATCTGCCGGTAACTGTTTCTTATTTTGATGAAGATGGTGTATTGATAAGGGAACTTTTATATACGGATGTGAAGGCCTACGGCAAACGTTTCTATCCCTCTCGTTGGGTCATGACTCCCAAAACAGCTGATAAAAAGGGACATGAAACCAGAATTATTGTCTCCGACGTGATATTTGATATGGAGGTGGATGAAAACTATTTTACTAAGCGTGCTTTAAAGCGTTTTTCCAGATAATTCCTGATCCTATGCTCATTCAACTGGCAATCCGCAATGTTCTTGCCTACCGGAAACATTCAGTAATAACTTTCTTGCTGGGGGCTGTGAGTACTGCTCTGCTTGTTTTTTCTTCGGCCTGGAATGATGGATCCCACCAGCAGATGATCAAAAACGCAGTGGAAATCTACTCCGGCTATATACAGATAACAGGAGCAGAGTTTAGAAAAAGCCCAAGTTTTGAACACCTCCTCTTTAATGTGGAAAAGCTGCAAAAAGATGTTGAGGCTGTGGCAGGCGTCGATCTTTTCAGTCCACGTTTTGATTCTTTTGTCCTTTATTCCGTTGGCGAAAAAGCAGTAGGTGGAATGCTCACCGGGATTGATCCGGAAAAAGAACGTCGGATATCCAGGCTTTATTCATCGCTTAAAGAAGGGCGTTATCTCAGTAAAACTGACACCAATCAACTCTATATTGGCAATGAACTGGCCAGGCGTTTGAAATTACAGGTAGGCGATGAACTGGCCTTTGTGGGCAGTGGAGCAGATTATTCTTTTGCCGCTGATAAGCTGATCGTGAAGGGAATCTTTCAAACAGGTCTGTTTGAGTTTGATGCTACGAGCGCTTTTTTGGCAAAGCCCTATTTTGATATGATCATGGCAGCCGAGAATCTTGCCACCCATGGAATTGTTCTTCCGCATGATACTCAGCAGGCTGATATCGTGGCAAAAAATATCGGCCGGAAGATCGGGGCTGAGTTTCAATCTGCCAGTTGGATGGAGACCATGGCTCCACTGGTCAAATCCATGAAGCTGGATTCGGTATTTGGCTATATTACCCTTGGTATTATTTTCATTGTTATCTTTTTTGTGATCATGATCTACACCCTGCTAGCAGTATTTGCAAGGATTCGGGAAATCGGGATCATGCGCGCAGTGGGCACAACGCCCAGGCAGATTCTTGGTATTCTGCTTCTTGAATCCTCCATACTTGGCTTTATCAGTGTAGTTGCCGGAGGGCTCATTGGTGCAGTATTTGCCTATTACTTCAATGTGCATCCAATGGTTTTCAGTGGCATGGAAGAACAATTTAAACAGTATGGGCTTGCCGTCTCTGCTATGCCCACTGCGTTTGAGCCGTTTACTATACTTCGGGATATGCTTGTGATGTTTGTTTTGCTGCTCCTTTCCACCCTCTATCCCATCATCAAGGTCAATCGTTACCAGCCCATTGAGGCGATGCATCATGTATAGCCTGGCATTGAGAATGGCATGGGCCTCTCTTGCTCGTCGACCGGCGCGATCATTTTTGGTGGTTTTGATGATCTGTGTCAGCCTGTGGGGGCTTCTTCTCATGCAGGGGATTTACGACGGCATGACCGAGCAGATGATTGCTAATGCCATCCGTAGCGATTCAGGCCAGCTGTCTCTCTTTGGTCGTGGCTATCGCCTGGATCCTTCTCTTGATAAGCTTATTGGAGGCAAAGAAACAGAAAATACCAGAGAAAAATTCCGAAATTTACTTGATAGTGATCCCAGAGTACGCAGCTGGGTGAAGCGTCTCAGGCAAAACGGGCTTGTGGCCACTGCCCACTACTCCAGAAACACTGAAATATACGGTGTTGACCTTGATCGTGAGGACAGACATGGTCGGCTGAAAAGTTATCTGGTGCAGGGTGAATACGATTTTGGAAACAGAAGTAAAGGAGCAATTATCGGTTTCAAACTTGCCGAAAAATTACAGGTGAAAATCGGAAAGAAAATTATTCTATCGGCACAGGATATCAACTCTGATGTAACATCAATTGCTCTTCGAATCACAGGAATTTTCAAAACCAACAATTTAGGGCTTGATGAAAATGCTCTCTTTATTGATCTTGAAAGAGCCCGAACATTCCTTGGGGTGGAGCAGGGCGTCAGTCAGATTTCTATTATGCTGCATGATGATCAGCAACTGGCAAGTCTGCAGCAGGATTTGCAGCATGCTCTGCCGAACCTTGATGTTTTGCGCTGGGATGAATTATATCCGGCCCTCATGCAGTCGCGGGTTATGATGAAGGGTTTTAGCCTGGTAATTTCCATTATGATTTTTGGAGTTGCCGGGCTTGGTATTTTTGGCGTGATGCTTGTTTCCGTCCTTGAGCGGATGCGGGAGTTTGGCATCATGCTGGCCATTGGTACTGCTTTTAGTCAGGTTCGAATCATCATCCTCGCTGAAGCTCTGTTTATGGGATTAACCGGTTTGCTTGCGGGGATGGTGTGCGGCGGCTTAAGCCTGGTTTATTTTAAAATATATGGCCTTGATCTCACTATGTTCAGTGAAGCCTTTGAGGAATTTGGTATGGATGCCATCACCTATGCCATCATTCGTCCCGATTATTTTGTGACTGCTTTTGTTGCTGTTGTCCTTGCGACGTTTGTCAGTGTTTATTTTCCTCTGCGACTCTTAAGACGGGCTAAGCCTGTTGAAATTATCAATGCAGTGTGATGATGTCGTATAGCTCAGTATAGTCTTTTTTCGTAATTGTCTAAAAAATCTTAACTCGTTGTAATCGTATTGTTTCTGTCTGGTATCCGATAAGGTGTGTTCCGGCCTTCCCCTCTTTTGCATTTCCATTCTGTTCGTTTTTTTATTGGTTTTCACAGGTTTTGTGATGTCTTTCCTTGATTTCGTTACGCGTCTGAACCTACAATAAAAAGTGTGTTTTCTTCACAATCAATTCGTAACAACCATTTATTCAGGAGTAATGCTATGTCTGTAATTATGAAACTTTTTATTTTTCAGATTGTTTTTATTTGTTTTGCGGCAATGAATATTCAGGCGGCCATAACAACCCAGCAAAGTGTCCTCACCATATTGGATTCCAAGGCAACAACAGATCAGGATGAATTAACTACATTTCTGGTAGAGCTTAACGAAAGAGAGAGCGGATTGGAGTTGTCACTCCAGTTTGAACTCAAAGACGAAGAAATACAGACAATACCTGATGCCCTTGTGGAGCCGGGTGGTAATTTTTCTCTCTACCTTGATGGTATCAACATCCATCGACAATTTTATTCAGGAACAATGGTTGCGACCTCACACGTCCTGCCATTCAGTATTATCCCAGATGGAATGCATACTCTTCATTGTGAATTAAGAACTTCTACGGGTACGCTCCTTGATCAGAAAATTTCCTTTATACTTACCACCTCACCAACGATAGAGGTGGAGATGACAAAGGATGGTTCTGGTCTTTTTGATCCAATGGTTGGTTTAGGCTTCATAGATAAAGAGAGTGAGGTTGCCGGCCATCTGGAAGTCCATGTGGACGAACGTCCTCTGGCAATTGTGCCAATAGCTCAAACAGTCAATAATAAGAAATTTTTGTTATCGGAATTGCTCAAAAAGAAACTCCCCATAGCAAGTCTTCCTCAAGGATCCCATCTTCTCAGGTTGCTGGCACAAGGAAGCAATGGCAGCAAGACCATTCGATATCTCCAGTTCACGGTAAACGCAACACCTGAGTTGGAGGTCATTCGTGATGAAGATGGTCAACTAAAAGAAATCAAAGCATTTTTTGTCAAGTCTTCAGAGGGATTTTCCGGAGCTCTAAATATTTATTACCGTCAGAGCGTAATCCTTTCCAAGAGGAGCCAGGAAAAACAGCTTTCTGTTAATCGGGAAGATATTATTTCTGCTTTAAAAGAACACAATTACCTTGTACCGGATGAACAAATTTCTTTTGTTATTTCAGTTAATTCTGCAAACGGAGTTGAAGAGTGGCAGGAAGTAATTTTTAGATAATTAGTTATCTTTGATGGGGGCGCGAAAAGTCCCCTGCTCCGTCATTCCTGCGAAGGCGGGAATCCAGGACATGTTGAAATGGTAGGATTTTCGCCTTCGCGAAAATGACGAAATAACAAAAATGGAGTTTTTACGATGCTATCATACTTAATTAAGAAGCTAAACAGCTAACCGAACATATAACAAGACGATGATGGACACAGCCCGAATTAAACAATTTCTGATTTTCCTGTTCTTGGTATTGGTTTTTTCTTTTGCTAGTGCGGGCATTGCAATTGCCACCAGCGCAAACATCACTACGAGTGGTAATGAGGGGGAGATTCCAGTCAATGCCTCTGCTGAATTTTCGACGCATACATTTTGTTCCGGAAGTGGTGAGAATGAAATCTGCTGGGATGATAATTCTGGAACGTTATCGGTTTATCATAATGGTTCGCGCATTGGGTATAAAGGTGGAAATGGATCCGCTAGTTGGTCAACCACATTTGATGGTGGGGCATTAGGGCAAGGTGAGCATATTTTTAAGGCTATCGCCTGTGATTCTAAAGGAATTTGTGAGTTATCTTCTA
>JAOZQU010000354.1 GCA_029932055.1 Desulfocapsa sp. | reverse complement strand
CCACCCATTGGATGATCGACGGGGTTCATGGCAACGCCACGTACGTGAGGACGTTTACCCATCCATCTTGTACGCCCAGCCTTACCAAGCTTTTGGCTTTCATGCTCGTGATTACCAACCTTACCAATACAGGCTCGACAGAGTTTATGAAATTTACGAACCTCACCGGATGGTAATCTCACAAGCACATAAGTACCTTCTTTTGCCATCAGCTGTGCAGACACTCCAGCACTTCTGACTAGCTGTCCACCTTTGCCAATTTTCATTTCAATATTATGAATGAAAGTACCAAGTGGAATATTCATCATCGGCAGACAGTTTCCAGGTTTAATATCTACAGCATCCCCTGCGATAACCTGATCACCAACTGCAATTCCTGATGGTGCAAGAATATAAGTCTTTTGGCCATCAAGATAGGTCAACAATGCAATATTGGCTGATCTGTTAGGGTCATATTCGATAGAAACAACCTTAGCACTGATATCTACTTTATTGCGTTTAAAATCAATAATACGATATTTTCTCTTGTGCCCGCCACCTATATGACGAGAGGTTATTCTTCCGTAGTTATTGCGACCACCTGTTTTTGACAGACTCGTGAGCAAACTTTTTTCAGGTCCAGTTTTGGACAACTCTGAGTTCTGTATCGACACATGGTGTCGTTTACCAGGTGATGTGGGTTTGTATGTTTTAATTGTCATGATTATCTAATCACTCCATCAAGGCTATGTTGGATTGATAGCTATATAAAAATATCGCTTAGCTGAGATCCTTAATTATCAATCAATTTTACAGTTGGTCTGCAAAATTAATCTCACCTTCAGACAAAGTCACGTATGCTTTTTTCCAGTCATTGGTAAAGCCTGTGAACCGTCCTACGCGTTTCTGTTTGCCATGCATATTGGTAGTATGAACATGTTTCACTTTTACATCAAACATTTTCTCTACTGCCTTCTTAATTTCAATCTTATTCGCATTAGGGTCTACTTTAAAAACCACCTTTCCATCAACTTCAAGTTGAAGATTAGCTTTTTCAGTGAGACAGGGTCCCCTAAGAATTCTATGATCACTTTTCATGGTGTCAACCTCTTCTCAAGACTCTCGACAGCCGGTTTAACCAGTATCAGTTTCTTGTGCAGCAGAATATCATAAACATTCAGGCCTTCAACAGTCATTACCTTGAATCCATTTACGTTTCTTGCTGATTTGTTAACATTTTCGTTGATTCCTTCTGTGATAACAAGACAGTTCTCAAAATCAAAACATTTCATAATTCCTACGAAATCCTTTGTTTTAATGGCGTCCATAACAAAATCATCGACAATAACAAGATTACCTTCTTGAAGTCTGGCGCTCATGGCCATGGCAAGAGCCTGTTTTTTTACTTTTCGGTTAAGCTTGAAGCTATAGTCGCGAGGTTTAGGACCAAAAGTAACGCCACCACCTCTCCATATTGGTGAATTTCTGGTACCGGCACGCGCACGGCCTGTACCTTTCTGACGCCATGGTTTCGCACCACCGCCTCGCACTTCAACTCTTGTCTTGGTGCAGGAAGTTCCTGCACGTTTTGCGGCACGCTGCATACGAACAACATCATGAAGCAGATGCTCCTTGACTGTCAAATCGAATACATCAGCATTCAGCTCTATTTCGCCGACTTTTTCATTGCTGGTATTTACTACATCTACGCTAGACATTCTTTACTCCTTGAACCGATCAAAACACTTTCGGCTGATTACTTGCTGAAAAGCTTCAGAAGACTCTGTTTTGCTCCTGGTACTGGTCCTTTCACTAGGATGAGATTTTCATCACCGCGAACATCAACTATGAGTACATTTTTTTTCAGAACAGTATCATTACCCATCCGACCAGGCATTTTTTTACCTTTAACCACCCTGGCAGGCCAGGCACTGCAACCAATAGATCCAGGTGCACGATGAAACTTGGAACCATGACCACCAGGGCCACCACTGAATCCATGACGTTTCATAACACCCTGAAAACCTTTACCTTTGGATGTACCCTGAACATCTATAATATCACCTGTTTTAAACAAATCATCCAGACTGATATCCTGGCCAGCCTGATAATCGTCAGGATTCAAAATTCTGAATTCTCTGACATTATAAAAACCTTCAGAGTCAGCTTTACTAAAATGTCCAGCAAGAGGTTTTGTTACATTCTTTGCTTTTTTGGCACCAAAACCAACCTGGATAGCATTATATCCATCAGTGGATTCTGACTTAACCTGCAGTACTTTGCAGGGTCCAGCTTCTATAACAGTAACGGGAATAACACTACCCATCTCATTATATATGCGGGTCATACCTATTTTCTTACCTAATAAGCCCATTGTCTTCGGCATAATCTTACCTATACATCTTCAAATTAAGCGACTATACATCGCTATGGCAATTTAATCTCCACATCAACACCTGCAGACAACTCCAGTTTCATCAACATATCAATGGTCTGTTGAGTCGGCTCAAGAATGTCGATCAGACGACGATGGGTTCTCATCTCAAACTGCTCCCGAGATTTTTTATCAACATGTGGTGACCGAAGTACACAAAATTTGTTGATCGAGGTTGGCAGTGGTATAGGACCTGCAACGGCAGCTCCGGTACGTCTTGCGGTCTCGACAATCTCATGGGTAGACAAGTCAAGAAGTTTATGATCATACGCCTTAAGGCGAATACGAATTTTATCTGCTGGTATCATGATCTTCCTTATTCGATGATTTCACTTACAACGCCGGCGCCAACTGTTCGTCCACCTTCACGAATAGCAAAACGTAGACCAGCATCCATGGCAATCGGAGTAATGAGTTCACCTACAACATGTACGTTATCGCCAGG
>JAOZQU010000353.1 GCA_029932055.1 Desulfocapsa sp. | reverse complement strand
CCGAAGATGCAATCAAGCTTGTTTATGCCTCTACCTGGTTCGAAAATCCCCGTTCCTATTCCAAAGTATCGGAGCAAGGGCGCGAGGATTCAATGGCAGTTATTATCCAGCAGGTGGTGGGGCAGGAGTCCGGGGGATACTGGTATCCCCATATTTCCGGTGTTGCCCAGTCTCATAATTATTATCCGGTCATGAAGATGAAGGCGAATGAGGGGATTTCTCATATTGCCCTTGGTATCGGCAAGACTGTGGTTGAGGGAGAGCAATCCCTTCGTTTCTCTCCGGCCCATCCCAAGCGTCTTGTGCAGTTTTCAACGGTGGAGGATATTCTTGCAAATTGCCAGCGCCATTTTTATGCGCTCGACATGAATTATTCCAAACAACTGGCCTCTCAGGGATCCAATCTGATTAAACGATTGGTTCAGGATGCGGAACATGAGGAACCGGTGCAACTCCTCTCTTCTACTTATATCCCTGAAGAAAATCGAATACGTGATTCTGCTTTGCCTGGTCATAAAATCATCACTTTTGCCAGGATTCTCAAGCATCAACTTTTTCCGTTACCTGAAATTTTGCAGGATCTTCTTGATATTGGCAAGCGAGGTATGGGCTGTGAGGTGGAAATTGAATTTGCTGTACGGCTGGATAAGAAAATCAATAAAAGTGAATTCTTTTTTCTCCAGATGAGGCCGATGGTCACTGGTGGAGAGCATGCTGATGTCGCAATTTGTACGCGTGATGTTGACAGAGCATTTTGTTTTTCCAGATCCTGCCTGGGGCATGGTCGGTTTGGCAATATGGCTGATATTCTTGTTGTCAGGCCGGATAGTTTTGATGCCGGGGCTACCAGGACGATTGCAGGAGAAGTTAATGTACTCAATGCCAAATTACAGGCCGAAGGTCGTTCCTATTTGCTTATAGGTCCCGGGCGTTGGGGGTCTGCTGATCCGTGGCTTGGAATTCCTGTGCAATGGCGTGATATTGCCGGCGTTGGAGCAATTATAGAGTTGCAGAATGAGTCCCTTCATGCCGACCCCTCGCAGGGGTCGCATTTTTTTCAAAATATCACATCCCTTGGCATACCATATTTGACAATCATGGAAGAGAAAGACGGCAGCACCGGGATCTGCAGTAGTAAAAAGAACTGTGGTGCTTGTCTGGATTGGAACTGGCTTATGGCGCAGGAAAATTTTGAAGATACCCCTTTTGTTCGACATATTCGTCTGCCTGCACCTTTTGTCATGAAGTGCAATGGAAAGGAAGAGATAGCTGTTTTGTATCAAACAGGTGAGGAGAGTCAATCGCAGGAAGTATGTAAAGAGGAAGTTCGTGGAAAAAAATAGATGGTTTTCAGTTGGGGAACCATCATAAAATATTTTTATAATTTGGGAGGTTGGCTGGTATGAATGAAATAATCAGTGTGATAAAAAACAGGGACCCGGAACAGCGTGAGTTTCATCAGGCTGTTGAAGAGGTGGTGGCGACTGTTAAACCGGTACTTGAACGAAATCCTGAATACCGACAACAGGCTGTGCTTGAGCGTATTACTGAGCCTGAACGAGTGATCATGTTTCGTGTTCCCTGGATGGATGATGACTTTCAGGTGCATGTTAATCGTGGATTCAGGGTGGAGATGAACTCGGCAATCGGGCCTTATAAAGGAGGTCTGCGGTTTCATCCTTCGGTGAATCTGGGGATTATTAAATTTCTGGCCTTTGAGCAGGTGTTTAAAAATTCTTTGACCACCCTTGCCATGGGTGGCGGTAAAGGTGGGTCTGACTTTAATCCCAAGGGGAAATCCGATGCTGAAGTTATGCGTTTCTGCCAGTCTTTTATGGCAGAATTGTCTCGTCATATCGGGCCAAATACCGATGTGCCGGCAGGCGATATCGGGGTGGGTGCGCGTGAGATCGGATTTCTTTTCGGGATGTATAAAAAGCTTCGTAACGAGTTTACCGGAGTACTCACCGGTAAAAGCCTGGATTGGGGCGGCAGTCTGATTCGTCCGGAGGCAACAGGCTATGGAACTGTCTATTTTGCGGCCGAGATGCTCGCAACCAGGGGAGACACACTGGAAGGGAAAACCTGTCTGGTATCAGGTGCGGGTAATGTGGCCCAGTACCTCACTGAGAAAGTACTTGATCTGGGTGGCAAGGTATTGACCCTGTCTGATTCATCCGGATATATCTATGATGAAGAAGGAATAGATCGTGAAAAACTGGCCTATGTGCAACAGTTGAAAAATATTCGGCGTGGTCGTATGGCGGAATATGTGGAAACCTATTCGAATGCAGTATACACACCCCTTGATCCTTCCCTTGACCACAATCCGCTCTGGGCACATAAGGCAGATTGTGCATTCCCTTGTGCGACACAGAACGAGATTAATGCGCAGGACGGCGAAAACCTTGTTAATAACAATGTCGGCTTGATTAGTGAGGGTGCTAATATGCCTTCAGTTCCTGAGGCTGTGGATCGTTTTGTTGAACATGGTTTGCTGTATGCACCGGGAAAAGCTGCAAATGCCGGTGGAGTCGCGGTCTCAGGGCTTGAGATGGCTCAGAATTCCATGCGCCTTTCCTGGCCTAGAGAAGAGGTCGATGGCCGTCTCAAAGAGATCATGAAATCCATTCACAGGACTTGTGTTGATGCAGGGGATAGTTATGGGGTGAAGGGTAACTACGTGGCAGGGGCAAATATTGCCGGTTTTGTAAAAGTTGTAAATGCCATGCTTGATCAGGGCTTGGTGTAACGGTTTTTAGTGCCTTACAGAATTTATTCTGATAAGGCCCTTTCACCCCTCAAGGGCATAGCCGTCAAGCTAAGCGTTAGTCATTAGTCGTTAACAATTGATTATTA
>JAOZQU010000352.1 GCA_029932055.1 Desulfocapsa sp. | reverse complement strand
GGAGCATCAATATTTTCCTGGATCATCAACAAGCCAAATGAACGATGGAACATTCGCAGGGAAAATACTCCCTGTACGCGGGTAACTTGGTTGTGGTACAGTTCCATGGGATTGAGCTTACTGCTGCCATATTCATCATCCTGAGTGTAAGGACCGAAAACACTGGAGAGGAGAATTTTTGCCCTGGTGCCGAGATGATGGACAGGATGCTTATGAGCCATTAGAGTTACCTCCTTGTATGAATGGATAGGGATGTTTTGGGTTTGCCAATAAACATGAGGATAAGCCCCTGATCAGATTAAAGATAGTGAAGAAAATAGAATGACAATTCTTTTACAAAACAGCAGGCAGCCATGAAACGTACATTCTGGTTTATTCACCCGGTTGCCATCTTTGTTTATTCCATCATTGCCCTTGCTTTGTCTCTGTTTCTGTATATTTACTGGTACGTTGAAGTGAGCAGCGGCCTGCAGAGAGTGATCGCTAAAACGAATCTTGATCCTGATCAGTTTGTCGCCTGGCAGACCTGGGTGGTGATCATGGTTTTGTCGATTCTGGTGGGTTTTATCCTCCTTGGTATCATCCTCGTTTTTGTCTATCAGCGAAAAACCCTTGCCCTCTATCGTTCACAGCATAAATTTATTAACAGTTTTACCCACGAACTGAAGACTCCCGTCACCTCTCTGCAACTGTATCTGCAAACCATGGCCCGGGTTGAATTACCGCGGGATAAACAGAAAAAGTATCTTGAGTATATGTTGGATGACGTTTCCAGATTGACGAACAATATTAACGGAATCCTTAATTTGGCACGCCTTGAGGCCAAGGTGCAGGGTGTGGAGTTTGCGGTTGTTGATCTGGTGGAGGAAGTGCTTGAGTTTTACCGAAAGAATGAACAGTTATTCCGTGAGAGTGAAATTGTGGTCAATAAGTTGGAAGGGCAGAATTATTATTGTTCTCTTAATCACGCACTGTTTCAGATGATGCTGATGAATCTGCTCTCCAATGGTATTCGCTATAATGAAAACAATAGACCGAAAATCAGTATCAGCTTCAGTCAGACAGAAAAAAACGTACAGCTTGCTATCTCCGATAACGGTGTCGGCTTTGAGAAATCCGAGGCCAGGAAAGTGTTTAAGAAATTTTTTCAGATTGAACAACAGGAATTGACCCGGGCCGGTGGAACCGGGCTTGGCCTGTATATGGTTGATCAGGTGGTGAAACTTCACAAGGGGAAAGTCACCGCCCACAGTGATGGGCCAGGCAAAGGATCAACGTTTGTTGTATCGTTGCCAAGGGTGGAAGTTGAAAGCAAACAGCAGGATCAATGAGAACTGCAACACGAGGACGGGCCGTGGATAAAAAAGACAAAAAGCGAATTTTGCTCATTGAAGATGATCTCCATATTGCCGAAGGTATTGCCTTGAACCTGGATTTGGAAGGATATGAGGTGAAGATCACTGGAAACGGAATAGAAGGAATGGACACCTGGAAACAGTGGTGTCCACATCTGATAGTCCTTGATCTAATGCTTCCCGGTATGGATGGCATGCAGATTCTCAAGAGCATTCGTCTGGAAGATGAGCGTTTACCCATCCTCATTCTCTCTGCAAAAGGAGATCCATCCGATAAAATCGATGGGTTTGTCGATGGCGTGGATGATTATATGACCAAGCCGTTTAATCTGGAAGAATTGTTACTGCGCATAAAACGTCTGCTGACACGGGATCAGTGGCAGCAGGAACAGAAAAATCCTTTTAAGGGCAGTGAAAATGAGGCTGGACCCTATTGTTTTGGTGATAATGAGATTGATTTTACAACAGGTATTGCCAGGAACCGGACAGAAAGTATCCAGCTAACCGAGCAGGAACTTAAATTACTCAAACTTTTTATCACCAACAGAGGGAAACCTCTATCACGGAGCAAATTACTTGAGATCGGTTGGGGCTACACCAAGGGAACATCAACTCGTACTGTGGATAACTATATTGTTCGTCTCAGGCGCTACTTTGAAGAAGACCCTAAAAAACCACAATATTTTATAAGCCGTCGCTCTTTGGGGTATGTGTTTACTCATGACTAATACATCAACTTTAGCCTTCAAAGATTCTTAACACTGGGCTGAAAATAATTGATATCTTGATAGATATAATCCAGCATGTTAGTGTCTCGGATTAAAATGTAATGTCTTCTAACGTGCTGGAAATGCATTAATTTGTCAGGGTTTTTTCTGGCTGGTAGTTCCGTAAAGCTGCGCCAATTTTGATATACGAAAAATAGTTGCCGATGTTTATCGAATACCTTCGAGGAAATAATTCAATAGAACTATTGACCCAGAGAGATAGGAATCATGAAATCTAAAGTAGTCCATCCATTGTTACTTCTTTTATTCTGTCTTATGCCAACAATTGCGTTGTCAGACGTACAACTGGCATTGGTGGTAAACCCAGATCCAGTCAGACCTGGAGAGCAACTGAATGTTGAACTGACCGTGACTAATCCCGATTCAAGTCAAATGACAAATGTTGAACTGATCCTTCACTATCCTGAGCATCTGGATAGTTTGTTCCCACCATATTACATTACAACAGGTGGTGCAACAAACACGGTGGTCTGTAGTAGTGGTAGTTATTGTAATACAGGGGCACTGGTAACCTGGCGCCTTGGTGATCTGCCACCGGGAGGAGGCGTGACCGTGACCTTGCCGCCGACAGTTCTCAGCGGAACCGTCGATGGAACACCGATCCAGTTTGCAGCAGAGGTCATAGTCAATGGTACACAGCAAGCCCAGGCGAGCAAGACTGCACTAGTGCAGGCGAATCCATTTTTCGAGTTAACTGTGGATGAAGAGACCGATCCGGTTACCT
>JAOZQU010000124.1 GCA_029932055.1 Desulfocapsa sp. | reverse complement strand
TGCTGGTTTGTCGATTTATTTTCAAAATGCCCGAGGCTTATATGAAATATCCAGAATTCATGGTTTGACTGCCCGGCCTCTGTTGCGTTGTCAGATGAACCGAACCTATAATTGCTTGTCTGATCTATGCGGGTAACAAGACGTAAATCAACTCCTTCAAGCTCAAGATCGTTGATATGAAAATCACCCTGTATAAGAGGCAGAAGATCAAGCTGGCCTTTGGCTTTTTCCACAACAAGGAAATTCTTTCCGTCAGACCAGTCTCTCGGGTCAGCAATTGTAAGACTGTTAAATTCCAGAACAGGCTGCAAGCAGAGTTTTACTTTTACCGGGCCCTGAATAGTCACATCTCTATCAAGAATATGACCGAGTAAAGATTCCAGACGCCTGTCAAAAGAATCGAGAGGAATAGCTATGCCAGAGAAAAACAGAATAGAAATAATCATCAGAAAAGCAAGGATGGCTATATAACTTTTTTTCCAGAGAGTACTCGTGTCAGGTTGTATGCTTTTAGGAATAGCCATAAAAACAAGGGGACATATTGAACTTTCCAATCAGTCAATAAGCGAAATGCTACCTGTTTTTAATCTTTCGCAATTGCATTGATACTGAAAACCATTACCATACTTATCTGAAGATTGACACATCTTTTCCAGTGTAAGCTTACTGATACCCAATTGGTTAAGAATCTAGACAATGATGAATATATGATATGAAAATCCTTCTTAACGGAAAGAGTAATCTTGAAGAATTATTTGCTGATCTGAAACCTTAAGGCATCTATGGGCTGACCCTGACTATCTTGCTTCAAAGCATATCAGAATTTTCTCAAGCTGGCAAAAAGATGCTGTTGAACTTGATCCACTGAAAATTGACTGGCACAAAACTTCCCCCAGAACCATGAACCATGAACCATGAACCATTATAAATTTCGTCAGGATCCTGGTAAATGGAATGCCCTTGGAACCATGAAGTTTATTTTTCCAAATAAGTATTCAGTGTATCTGCATGACACACCGCATCATGAGCTCTTTAAAAATAACCGTCGTGCATATAGTCACGGCTGTGTACGCCTGAGCGACCCTGAAGCACTGGCAGTTTTTTTGATGGGAGGACAGACCAATAAATGGGACAGATCAAGGGTTGGAGAGATTGTTGACAGCAGCAAACGAACAGTTGTGCGTTTGCCGGAACGTATACCTGTTCATCTCACATATCTGACAAGTTGGTATGATGAGAATGAACTGTTACATTTCAATAAGGATATTTACAAACGTGACAAAAAGTTGCAAATGGCATTGAACATCAAATAACACCCTCATATTCCTGAACTGCAATTTCCCAAAAAGCACCCACCTGAGGGAGACGCATATTTTTTTTCATAGTACAAATTCCAATGGCTAAAGACTGCAACTCAGGCCTCACAGCAAGAAGACCAATCTGTTCTTTTAAAGGACTCTTTTCCAGAACCAGTTCAGGAACAACTCCCACCCCACAACCAAGGGCAACCATGGCAATGATGGCTTCATTTCCTGCCACCTGAGCATAAATATTGGGGACTACTCCTTTTTCCTGGAACCAGCGGTCGCTCCGCTCACGACTGAGCCCAAAATCAGCTGTTATAACTGGCGTTTTCTGCCAATCAATCTCTTTTCCCTGGTACTGTACTGTTTCCGGGAATGCAAGGGGCACGATAAACACAAGGGGAGTCTCCAGGATGTTTAAAAATTCCACCCGTTCAGGCAAACTGTCCGGGAGTGCTGCCACCGTGATATCCACTTCCCGGTTCTGTAACTTGGTGAGTGCCAGAGCCGCATCGCCTGTCTGGAGATTTATATGCACTTCGGGATGGATTGAGCGAAATTTTTGAAAAATGGCAGGCAGAATAGAATAAGCAGCGGTAACGGAACAGTACAATGAAATTTCTCCGCTTAGAACATTTTCTTTTGAGAACTCCCCCTGAAGCACTTCATAGCGCTGGATTACATCATCGGCATAGGAACGAAAAGCCTTACCTGCCGCAGTAAGAATCACGGAGCGGTTGTCACGCAGAAAAAGCTGTTCACCAAGTTCTTCTTCCAAGCGTTGAATAATTCTGGTCAATGCTGACGGTGTTACATGACAGGCACGGCTGCTTTGGGCAAAATGGAGGGTGCAGGATAAATGTTTGAATAATCTTAACTCACGTATATTCATGCGCGGTTTGCGATATGCGGTTTTCGGTTTGGGGTTTGCGGTGTACGGTTTGAGGAGGATAGTCCCATGTTGCAAAAATCGCAATACTGAATTACCAACAAATCACTTTACGCAATGATAATTTGTGATATTGTGGCATTCTTAATTAACTGTATCATCGTTCATTTTCTATTCGGCACGCAGTGTCGAATATTCATTCTTTTCAAGGAGTATTATCATGTCAAATAACTATTTTAACAGCCTTCCCCTACGTCTGCAGCTCGAAGAACTTGGTCAATGTCGTTTCATGGATATGTCGGAATTTGAAGGTGTAGAAGCACTTAAGGGTAAAAAAATCGTTGTTGTTGGTTGTGGGGCCCAGGGCCTTAACCAGGGATTGAACCTCCGTGACTCCGGCCTTGATGTTTCCTACACTCTGCGTGATGCGGCTATCTCTGAGAAACGTCAATCCTGGAAAAATGCCACAGAAAACGATTTCAAAGTGGGAACGTATCAGGAAATGCTTCCCACTGCTGATCTTGTTATTAACCTGACCCCGGACAAACAGCACACCAACGTTATCGAGGCAGTTATGCCATTGATGAAACAGGATGCATGCCTCTCCTACTCTCACGGATTCAATATTGTTGAGGAAGGAATGCAGATCCGAGACGACATCACCGTTGTCATGGTTGCTCCAAAATCTCCCGGAACTGAAGTTCGTGAAGAGTACAAACGCGGATTCGGTGTTCCAACTCTTATTGCAGTGCATCGCGAAAATGATCCTCAGGGAATCGGCTGGGATATTGCCAAGGCCTATGCTGCAGGAACCGGTGGACATCGTGCGGGCTGTCTCCAGTCCTCTTTTGTGGCTGAAGTCAAATCTGACCTCATGGGCGAGCAGACCATCCTCTGCGGAATGCTGCAGACCGGCTCCCTGCTTTGTTACGACAAAATGACGGAACAGGGAATGGATGCACCCTATGCAGTAAAACTGATTCAGCATGGCTGGGAGACCATCACCGAGGCACTCAAGCACGGCGGCATCACCAATATGATGGATAGACTCTCCAACCCTGCAAAAATCAAAGCAAACGAACTCTGTGAAGAGATGAAAGCCATCCTGGCCCCCCTGTTTCACAAACATATGGATGACATCATGTCCGGATATTTCTCCAAAACCATGATGGAAGACTGGGCCAATGATGATGCCAATCTTTTAAAATGGCGTAAGGAAACCGGTGAAACCGCTTTTGAGAAAACAGACGCAGCCGACACTGAGATCAGCGAACAGGAATACTTTGACAATGGCATCCTCATGGTGGCCATGATCAAGGCTGGTGTCGAGCTTGCATTTGACACCATGGTTTCAGCCGGTATCAAAGAAGAATCAGCATATTACGAGTCGCTGCACGAGGTTCCGCTGATCGCCAATCTCATCACACGAAAAAAATTGTACGAGATGAATGTTGTTATCTCAGATACTGCTGAATATGGCTGTTACCTCTTCAACCACGCCGCCCTCCCGCTTCTTCAGGATTTTATGAAGACAGTGAATACTGATGTTATCGGTAAAACCATTGATGTTAAAGACAATGGCGTGAACAACGTGGAGCTCATTGAAACCAACGAGTCCATCCGCTATACCGGTGTTGAGGCTATTGGTGAAGAACTGCGTTCTTATATGAGTGCCATGAAGCAGATCATCTAAGCGAGTACCTCTTGTATCAGCCGAAGGACGAATCCTTTCGGCTGATACACTTCCCTTTTCCCATCCCTGTTCATGAAGCAATTCTTCCTGCCGCTCGGCCTGGTTCTGGCCACTCTTTCCGGGTTTGTCCTTCCTGCCGGTGGACTATTCGTTTCCGACCATAATGGTCTCAAAATTATTGTCTTTATCATCTTTTTGATTAGCGGTTACCAGACAGGGTCAAAAGGACTGACACTCAACAAAAAGCTTTTCACAATCTTTTTTACTGCGGCATGTATTTCACTGTTTCTTGCCCCGCTTCTTGGCCTCCTCGTAAGCAAAATCCTGAACCTGAACCTGCATATGGCAATGGGTCTAATCATCATCAGTACAGTGCCGCCAACCATTTCTTCTGGCGTGGTCATCACAGAAGTGAGCAAAGGAAATGGAGTGCTTGCCCTCTTTCTCACAATCTCACTGAACCTGCTCGGCATCTTCAGCATGCCATTTGTGCTTGATTTCTGTCTTAAAGCTGCAGGCCCCATTGATATTGACCAGAATGCTTTGCTTATAAAAATGCTCTTCTTTGTCCTGCTCCCATTCATAATAGGAAAACTCATCAGAAATTTGAGTAGAAAGAAACAGGTCTCAGGGGTATGGAGTTATGTGAATTCAAGTTGTGTCATTCTGATCGTCTACTCTTCGATATCCACCTCAAAAGGCGCTTTCAGCGGACTCACATTTCAGGATTACCTGATTGTTTTCATAGGAGTGACCAGTGTTCATTGTCTGCTCCTGGCCATCAACGCCGGGGCCGGGAAGATATTACAACTCTCCAGTGGTGACAATAAGGCCCTGCTCTTTGTCACATCACAGAAAACCATGGCCCTGGCACTTGCAGTGCTCGCCAGCCTCACATTTGACACCGGCAATGCCATTATTGTCTGCCTTATGTTTCACTTTTTTCAACTTTCCATAGACTCTTTTCTTGCCTCTGCAATACAAAAACAATAACCCCCGGGGACGATATTCCTGGGATACGTAAAACACGCGACCTCACCCTTTTCTTATTTTTTATATCCCCTCCTATCCCCACAGTAAAGATATAGTAAACATGTGAAGGATTCCTACTTATTCCTTGACAGCACCAATATCATTAGAATAATATTTTATAATCAATATCTTCTGTACATACGTCTCTTTAAACTGTTTGAAGTTATCTCACTTACTCAAAGTGAGATACTCCATTTTACTATTACCGGGTGAACAAATGGTTCTGTCTCAATCGGCATCTAAACGAAAAGCAATTTCCTCCCTTTTGACAGGCAGTTTATGTTTCCTGTTTCTGCTGGTAAACGGACAGGCAGCTTTTGCCGCTGCAGACATGCAACCGGTTTCTTTTCTTTCCAGTCCCGACCCTGTGGCGGCACTTGGTGTTGTTACCTACTCCATAGATATTCATAATAATAGCGCTTTTGATACTGCTGTCGATCCTACTTTTGAGCTAACAGTACCTGACGGTTTTTCCTTTATATCGGTTAATGACGCTGTTAACTGCCTTTATAACGGTGATGACCCCAGCACTGGTTCCAGTACAGTGGAGTGTTCATGGACTACTCTTCCACCTGATACCAGCATTGATCTCGAAGTTGAACTTAGAGCATCCGATACCGCAAACACCTATTTGATCACAGCTACGGCGTCTTCAACAGGTGACGCAAATGACGCCAACGAATCGGAAAATAATTATACAGAAGTAGTAGAAGGAGTAGACCTTGTTCTTACTAATAAAAGTTCTGTCCCTGAGGATAGTATTCATGCGGGAGGAATCCTCACATACAGATTTGAAATTGCCAACGATGGTCCCCATAGTGCTGCAAACCCGACAGTAAGCGACCAGCTTCCGGTTGGACTGGAGTTTTTTGCTGATGATGCTGACCCGGCCGCAGCTGATGATGAAGATTGGGAATGTACAGCTGTTGGTCAGGATGTATCCTGTACTTCTCCTTCTCTTGCCAATGGTGACACGACTGTTTTTTATTTTCGGGTCAAGGTAACAACAGATACCACAGGAAATATTACCAATAACGCCTCAGTAGCTTCGGATACCCTGGAATCAAATCCGGACAATAATACCGACGGGGATAATATTGAAATTCTGGCAGGAACCGACATGTCCATCGCCAAAACAGTGGACACTGATCCGGTTATCGGTGGCCAGCCTGCTCAATTTACGGTTACGGCGACCAATGAAGGGCCGATGACAGCAAGTACTGTCTCGGTAAGTGATACCTTGCCAACCGGCTATACAAATATTTCCGTTGCCGCCCCTGCAGGATGGAGCTGCGACGATCCTGTTGTCGGCACTCAGTTCACCTGTACAAATCCCAGTGTCATATCGGGTGCAAACAGCGATTTCGTGATTACTGCTACTCCACCGTTTGTAACAGGCGTTGTTACCCATCAAAATTCAGCCTCGGTTACAACCTCCACACATGACCCCATACCTGGTAATGACACTATTACGGTTGATTACTTTGTGAGTCCTGATACCGCTGATCTTTCCATCAGCAAAAGTAAAAGCCCGAACCCTGTTGCCCAGGGATCTGATGCCACTTCAACAATTTCCGTTGTAAACAATGGCCCTCGGGAGGCTGACCCGGTTCAGGTAGTAGATGTTCTCAGTAGTGATGAAACTTATGTTGCTTATTCAGGAACTGATTGGGTCTGTAGCCATAGTGGTCCCAGTCCCGGTGGCACAGTAACCTGTGATTACAATAATGTTCCATTGCCGAATGGAGCACATGCTTCGACTCTTACCATAACCACCAATGCTACCAATGGTGGTGAGCTGAACAATACAGCCTGTACCGGTGGTCAGGGTGGAAGTGTTGAACCGGGATCGGGAGATACTCTGATCAGCAACAACTGCAGTGATGGCAGTGTCATCGCAACCGTTGAGCAGGCTGACCTGATGGTGACGAAAGTTACAGATGATGCCACCATCGATGAAACAGAAACTTCTTTTATCTATACTGTTACTATTCACAATGATGGCCCGAACCTTTCAGAATCCATTGATTTCAGTGACACCATTCCACAATATGTATCTGCAGGAACCGGAGGTCTGCCCGCAACATTAATTGAGGCGTCTTCCTCACAGGGAACATGTACGGTTACGAATGCCGTTGTTAACTGTGCTCTTGGCGATATTGCCTATACCGGTGATAGCAGCAGTGATGTCACCGTAGATATCACAGTCACCCGTCCCATAGCGGACGGAACACTTACCAATACTGCCAGCGCCTATTCCACTGTCACCGGTGATCCCGATCGAACCAATAACAGTGATGATGCAGTTGTAACGGTTGTCCCGGTCACAGATATTGAAGTAAGCTCTAAAAGCGTTACTTACAGTGATCATCCTGATCCAATTCTGGCCGGTACGATTGCGACCTATACCATTCAGGTTCGCAATAACGGACCATCCCTTGCCGAAACTGTACATCTGGCTGATGTCTTTACCGGCGAGCCCTTTACTTACATAGATTACCATCTGGCCGGCAGCGGCAGCTGTGATTTTGATAAGCCTTCGGAGACATTAAACTGCAGCCTGAACGACATGGATGTAAACACCACCAAGTCCATCACGGTGAATATACGTCCTGATCAGCAATCACCTGTACCCGATCCATGGATAATTGCAAATACTGCCACTGTAACCATGGCTACAGAAGACTCAAATGAGGCTAATAACGAGAAACTGCTGGATTTACCGGTTCATGTCGGAGAGACTGACCTGGCTGTTGAAAAGAATGAATCACCTGAGTTTAAAGAACCGGTACGCTATCATCCGGATACTGCACTAAACGATAATTATCTGGTGTATGAGATAGTTGTGTCTAATCGAGGTCCTTCCCTTGCCACCGGAGTTGAATTTACTGATAATGTAACAGGAGTTAATCCTTCAACTGGACAACAGCTTCGGTTTCTTCGCGATACCGAGCACTCCGATGGAGCAATCGGTACAAATCCCTTATGCGATGCACCAGCATCTAATCCGTTCACAGTTGATGCTCTCGCACCAGATATTAACTGCGAGTTGATAAGAGATCCGGGCCACCCTCTCGGTGAACTGGCCGCCGGACACTCCTATACCCGTTATCTTGTGTTTGAGGTATTAGCCTCACCAGATCCCATTACCGGTGATGTGTACCATGACGAGGTTGAAGTCAGTGGTAATGAAGTCGAAACAAGTGCTGGAAATAATAGAGAAGGCGAAAATACCACCGTACGCACCGAGTCTGATCTTGGAATTATAAAGGATATAAAGGCCGGCTATGTTGAGCCTTTTGAAGTGGAGGAACACTTCACCTTGACGTTGACGGTAACTAATCACGGTCCCGGTGACAGTCCGCAGACAAGGGTTACAGATAACCTGCCAGCCGGCATGGTGCTGACTGCGCAACCAACGCCTTCAAGCGGCACATGTACAGGTGCTGCCGGAGCAACATCTTTCTCCTGTGATCTTGGAACAGTTATTAATGCAGCAGTAGTAACCATTGATGTACCGGTCAAACTGACCAGTTACCCGTCTGGCGGCACCATTACCAACACAGCTTCAGTGAATGGTCTGGCACCGGAACCAACGGACGACTCGTTGCACCCCAACAATGATGACCATATAGTGAGTGCTCGTCGACAGGCAACACTTGGTAACTTTGTGTGGCTTGACAGAAATGCTGATGGTATCCAGAATGGCGGAGAACCAGGATTAGCAGATGTTATTGTTAACCTGCTGGACAGTGGTGGTACTCCTGTTCTTGATCCAAATACAAATTTGCCTGTAAGCACCATCACCAACAGCAGCGGTTTTTACAGTTTTACCATTAATCATGCAGCTGACTATATCGTCGAATTTGTCCGACCGATAGATTATTTACCCAGCCCTCTCGATGCAGGAGGCAATGACGATGCGGATAGCGATGCAGCTCCTGCAAGCGGTCGAACAGAAGCAATCACTATTGATTATGGTGACAATATTGATATCATTGACGCCGGCATGTACCAGTTGGTAAGCCTGGGAGATAAGGTATGGCTGGATGATGATGCCGATGGTATCCAGGATACCGGTGAACTTGGCCTTGTCGGTGTAACTGTTAATTTGCTGGACGACCTGGGAACACCGATTAATTCTACAATAACCGATGGCAACGGTAAGTATCATTTCACAGACCTTGAACCCGGAGACTATTCAGTACAGATAATTCCGCCTGTCTGGCCAGGTTACCTGGCAAGCCCGGTTCAAACCCCGGACCCTGACAATAACAACAACAATGATTCCAACATTGATACAAACATACCCACAGTAGCCGGGACATACCAGAGTGGTGTGCTTACCCTGGCTTCCCAGGATGAACCAACCAGTGACGGTGATAACAACAACACCAATAGTAGTGTTGACTTTGGCCTGGTACTGCGCGGCAGTGTTGGAAACTTTATCTGGCTGGATGAAAATTCCGACGGCATCCAGGATGCAGGTGAACCGGGTATTGCAAATGTAATAGTTCACCTGAAAGACCCTATTACATTTGTAGTGATTGCGACTACTGTTACAGACAGTAATGGTGGCTACCTATTCACTGATTTAGCACCGGGTGATTATTTTGTTGCAGTGGATGCAACATCTCTGCCTACTGGAATGAGCCAGACGGAAACTTACCCAAATCCAGGTATGGATTACGCTAATCAGGATCAATCCGGTAACGGTTATGGTGTTTACGTGACCTCTGCAGGAGAAGACCTGACAGCTGATTTCGGCTATAACTGGAGTCCAACCACCGATGTAACAGGTGGTGATAATCAAGGCGCCCTTGGCGACCGGATCTGGATTGACAGTGATGGCAACGGTGTGCAGGACGCAGGAGAAACAGGAGTATCCGGCGTTGAAGTCACCCTGCATAGCGCTGGACCTGACGGATTGTTCTGGACGGGTGATGATGTTCTAGTGACAACAAGCACAGATGTGACCGGTAGCTATATCTTTGATAATCTAAACACAGGTGCTTACGTGGTCGAGGTGACCGACAGCAGCGCAGCCAGCCACGATATTCTGACTGGAGCGGATTATTCTCAAACCGGTGATCCGGATCATTTTGCTGCTGACAGTTCCACAGCTCCTGCCGGAACTACCGGAGACCACAAATCAACTCAAACGATAATTATTGCCCCTGGTGATACCTTTATCAATGCAGATTTCGGCTACCAGCCTCAAGCTGCTTCAGCCATTTTGTATACTATTGGTAATACTGTATGGGTGGATGCTGACCGTAATGGAATAATTGATGCTGGAGAAAGCTTTATTTCAGGTGTGAGCATCGGCTTGCAGAATGCAGCTAATGAATTTATTGCCACCACAACCACGAACGCACAGGGCGAATATCTCTTTGAAAACCTGCCTGATGGTACGTACACCGTTGTTGTGATTGATTCGGACAATGTTCTGGCCGGCTTTAATCCAACCTATGACTACGACAGCCTTACTACCAATCCGAATGAGCGGAGCACACTCACTCTTGCCGGTGCCGACAATCCTGATCAGGACTTTGGCTACGTGCCCAATGGCTCTAATATTGGAACCGGAATGATTGGTGATACTATATTCCTTGATCGTAATGGCAGTGGAACACCTGAAGCAGGAGAAGGCATTGAAGGAATCCGTGTCTTACTACGCGATCCAGTCAGCAATTTTATACTTGCTGTGGTGTATACAGATCCAAACGGTGTCTACTTATTCGGTGGTTTGCCGACAGGTAATTATATCGTTGAAGTTGACACTGGAACTTTACCGCCAGGTGTGACAAACTCCGTGGATCCCGATGGTGGTGATAGTTCTAAATCTGCAATCACTCTGTCGGCAGCCGGTGAAGTCAATCTTGCCCAGGATTTCGGCTATGTTGCAGACACCCCGGGCAGAATCGGAGATCTTGTCTGGAAGGACACT
>JAOZQU010000351.1 GCA_029932055.1 Desulfocapsa sp. | reverse complement strand
ACAGGTTGGCACACTCACTCAAGGTGTACGTCTAAATTTCAAGATACTTCTAGTAATAAACAACACTACAAAACCCAGCAAGGCTGCAAATGTGGGAAACAGATCCCCAGTGTCAGTTAATGAAATCCGAGAAGGAGACCAGATTGATAAAAAACAAAACTGGTTATCCAAGCAATACCAAGGCCAAAAACGAGGCTGAGCAGAGTAATCCTTATGGATCGTGATTCCGACCAAATGGCGGCAATAGTTGCTATACATGGGGTGTAAAGGAGGCAGAAGAGCATGAAACTGATGCTTTGCAGCGGGGTAATATGGGAGTTCATCTGTCCAGCCAGGTCTGATCCACCATAGATAACAGCAAGACTCCCAACAACGATCTCCTTGGCAATAAAACCAAAGAGCAAGGCCACAATTTCCTGCCAGTCAATTCCCAGCGGCTGAAAAATCTGGGCAAGCATCTGTCCCAACTGTCCAGCCCAGGTTGCTGTACTGGCAGGGGGAACATCTGCAGGCATATGGCTGAGCAACCAGACAATCAACACCCCGGCCATGATCAGAGTGGCTGCCCGAGAGAGGAAATCTTTCATTTCATACCAGGTTCGCAGAGTGACACTTCGCAGCGTCGGTAATCGATAGGGTGGAATTTCCATGATAAAAGGCTCAGGATTGCCACCAATCCGAAAAAGTTTGAGCACTAACCCGGTAAGGATAACAGCAGCAAAACTACAGCCATAGAGTGATATAATAATCCAGGGTGCAATAGCAGGAGTAAAGAATATGGCAGTAAGAAAGACAAAAATTTGTAATCTGGCTGTACAGAGGGTAAAGGGAATAAGGAGCATGGTAAGAATGCGACTATAACTGCTGCTCAGAATACGGGTTCCCATTACCGCTGGGACATTGCAGCCATAACCAAGCAGAATTGAGATAAAGGCTTTGCCATCCAGGCCGAGTTTATGCATAAGTCTGTCCATAAGAAATGCCACCCGGGCTATATATCCACTGTCTTCAATGAGGGACATGAAAAGAAAAAATAGAGCAATAATCGGCAGAAAGGAAGTAACCACAGCCATTCCCTGCCAGACTCCGTCAAAGAGAAAACTTTGTAACCAGGCAGATAAAGAAAGAATCATTGTTTGACTGGAAAGCCAACTGCCACCTCTGTCAAAAGCTACAGAAAGGGTCTCCTGCAGCGGAGCCCCCAGCCCATAGACTCCTTGAAAAAGCAAAAACATAAGCAGAACAAAAATGGGCAACCCCAAAAAACGGTGCAGAAAGATGTGATCCAGTCGTTGGCTTAGTTTGTCCTCAATGATCGGCTGCTCACCAAGAACCTCCATGGTAAGTCCCCTGGCAGCGTTAAAACGGCAACCGGCACAAGCCACAGGGATGCTTGTATGCAGGGATTGCTTTAAGCGGCTTTGCCATTTTCTAGTCAGTGCTGCCACCTTCTCGTTGCCTGTCAACTCTACCTGGTTCTCTGTTTCCAGCAATCGCATGGCAAGAAAACTATGATCAAGGCGAGTGTCAATATTTGACTGATCGATGGCTTCGCTGATTTGTAAAAAAGCCTTTTCCAGAAGAGGAGGACAGGAGATATGAGGAATTCTGGTTTTTTCCGGATGCTTAATGACTTCGTAAAGTGCTTCTTTGAGATCAGGCAGGCCCTCACCGGTTTTTGCTGATATTTCGATAACCGGCACACCAAGATGCTGAGCCAATGCTTTAAGATCCAGTGTTATTCCCTGCCTCCTGGTTTCATCCATCATGTTCACCGCCACTACCATGGGTAGGCCGCTAAGGGCCATCTGCAAAGTCAATCCCAGCCCCCTATGCAGGTTGCGGGCATCAAGCACATTCAGAATAATGTCGGGCGGTGAACCTAAAAAATAATCACGAACCACCTGTTCCTCTTCGGTGACGGGAGAGAGGGCATAAGCCCCGGGCAGATCGATCAGGGCGATACTGTATTCCCCAAGAGGAAAAATACCGCTCTTCTGCTCAATAGAAACTCCCGGCCAGTTACCCGTAGTCTGGGCAGAACCGGTGAGACGATTAAAAAGGGTTGTTTTGCCTGCGTTTGGAATGGAAGCCAGGGCAATAGTGACCGACTCAGCTGAAGGATTCATGGCTGATCACCTCGACAATGATTTTTTCGGCCTCTCCTTTACCAAGTTCAATCTGTTTATCCATGTCAACGATATATACTGGAATGTGCTTGACACCTGTTTGCTGAATCTGTACAAGCGCTCCTTCCCGGAGTCCTTTTTGTTCCATACGCTTGAGAAAGGTCTTGCCACCCAGCAAGACACGAACTCTGTAAGTTTGGCCCGTAATCACGAGTTCTGAGGTCAGTGGCATGGATATCGGATCACAGACCATGGCTGCCACATCCTGCTGACGGAGAGCAAAGCTCTGACCCTGGCCGCTTGTGACCTCAATGGTGCCGCCAAGCGGAGCAACCCGGATAATCCGTAAATGTGTGCCGGGCAATATTCCCATCTGCGCTAATCTCTGGGCAGTTTTTTCATCATGCCCAAGAGAACGGATAATGCATTCGCTTTGAGGTTGCAAAGCAGATACTGGTATATGTTGGGCTGTTGTCATCTTGTTTCTCATTTTTCTGCAACTGTACTGAGATCTTTTATATGAAAGACCATTCTATGATAGCCTCCTGAAAGTGCGCCTGCCCGCTGTTTTTTAAATTGACCAAGACCATAACGGTCTCCTAGGAGCTTGTCCGAGAATAGCAATTTTTTCTCAAATCGAGGCATTTGGAAAATTTTACCACAGGCATATAGTTGATATTCCGAGGATAAAATTTTGCAAATAACGAAGAGTTGGGGAAAAAGGGCACTTGTACCCGTAGTTTGGGTGTTCTC
>JAOZQU010000123.1 GCA_029932055.1 Desulfocapsa sp. | reverse complement strand
GTAAGTGAGGCCGGCATAAGTGCCTTGGTGCTATATTCAAGTTTTTATCTTTAAAAACACTTTTGTTTTCTTATTTTTTTATGACTGGAATTAAGGAGTGAGGCACTAATATCCACAACTGGTTAGGCATTTAGATAAATAGTTAAATTTATTGTTTTTATTTTTTATCCTTGACTTTTCATTGACACATTGTGTTATGTGGATGTGTTATTTTAAATTATAAAAGAAGGGTTTTATTAACCACAAACAAAAAGGAGGGAAAACAAGTCTGAAAAATGCTCCTTTACCGCTGTATCCGGTGAGATAAAGTTATTAAAAAAGGGGATCGTCGGATGCTGACTCATAGATAAGGGGGTATGTCGATCTGGCATGGCAATACGTGCCATGCACAGTAATTAATTGAAAAAGGAGGATTAGAGGTGAAGAAAATTTTGAGCAGTCTTGCCATTGGTCTACTGTTACCGTCAATGGCAATGGCAATGGAAATTTACAAGAAAGACGATGTTTCATTAAGCGCTGGCTGGTGGGGACAGGCCTGGTATCAGTATGTGTCTGATATGGACACGAGTGGTGATGGTGAATATGACGACAGCCTGAACGATTTTCTTATACGCCGTAGTTATTTTTATTTAAAGGGTACCGTTACACCCGATCTCAGCTTCTTTGTTCATTTCGCCGGGGATAAACTGGGCATGGATGAGATCAGCAATGATTCAGGTAAAGGTCTGGGTAGCGGTATTGCCCTGCGTGACGGCTGGATTACTTATAAGGTAGCCGATGATGACTTCATGGTGCAGGTTGGCCGTATGTATATTCCTTTTACCCGTAATTACGGCACCACTTCCACCAAGTCCCTGCTGACAGCTGATCTGGACTGGGGCCAGGGCGGACTGCGCAGTGGCATCTTTTATCCGAGCAATATTGGTCGCGACGATTCCATTACCCTGTGGGGTAACATACTGGACGACAAACTGCAGTACCGTGTTATGGTTGGAGATGGTGAAGAAAACAATGATAAGAATCCGGATGACAATATGCGTTATGCCGGACGTTTGAGCTACAACTTCTTTGACCCGGAAACCAAGTGGTTTAATGCCGGCACCTATCTGGGAGCTAAGCATGTCCTTGCCCTGGGCGTTGGTTTTGATTATCAGGGTGATATGGTAATCGGAGATGTGGAAGACAGTTACTCCGGCTGGACAGTTGATGTTCATTGGGACCAACCCCTGGCAAATGGTGACAATCTGACCATTGCCGCCTCCTATATTGATGTCTCTCATAGTGCCAATGCTATTTCCTGGACCGATTTCAGTGCCGGCGATGACGGTGACCTTATTTCCGGTAAGGCCGGCTATTATTTTGGCAGCAAAGTAGGACCAGGCAACCTGCAGCCCTATCTCAGTCTGCAGAACATCAGCTCTGATGGAAGCGATGATGACGATACCCTGATCTATGGGTTTGGCCTGAATTACTACATCAAAGGTGCAGGCAACAAAATCACTCTGGATGCGACCTTTGTCGACCAGGATGAGGAAGATCAATTTTCTTTAGTCCAGAATCACACCATCATCACCCTGCAGTTTGCCGCTGGTTTTTAACTGATTGGTAAAAAAACGGTCTAATTGAGACCGAAAAGGCCACTGGGCTGAAACTCTCTGTGGCCTTTTATATCTGATACTGCTCAACAATGTCATCCGGCACACGGGTAGGTTTACCGTTTTTTACTGTAATCATAGTGTAATTTACCTGTCCCTGTGCTGCAATTTTCTCATTTTCGCCCTTTACTATCCAAAAGTTAATCATCACCCTAGCACCGTTAAACTCTTCGAGCTGAGTGCGTACACTGATGGTTCCATCTGCAAGAAATATTGGTCGTTTATACTGAATATTAACTTCTGAAGCCACCCAGGAAAACCCGCGATCCACAAACTCTTCCATGGCAACCTTATAATCCTTTTTCATCTGATCATAACGGGCCATGAGGATGTAATCCAGATAGCGGGAATAGTGAACATGGTTGTTCATGTCGATATCATCTGGACGCACAATAATTTTTGTCTCAAAGATTGAATACATTAAATATCCTCCTATTGGCCTGTTCTTATCATACCTGTATTATCTGTACAATTTCGCCGCGAAATCACTTTAATAACCAATCTGATTACAATCCGCTGTTATTTTCCGTTTACAAAAAAAGACAACCGACAAGGGCAACACACGCCCAGCTACCACACAGTGGCAAATACTACCTGATAACAGTGAGATAAACAAAAAAAATACAAAAAAAAGATGTTTAAAAAAAATGATGCAATTCCGGATAGAAGGAATGGTGTCATAGGTACAAATACCTACACATTTGAGGCACAAAATTCTTCTATCTAGTCAAAATGACTATTGAAAAATAAAACCAGCAATGTACTCTTGCCTGAATGCCTGATAACGAGTTTCACAAAATAACTTTTCAGGGAGAAACAAGATGAAAAAAACACTCGTATTAATAATGACAGGAATCACTGTTTTACTTTTTGCCGGCAGTCAGGCCTATGCTGCTACCCACAACTTAGGTTTTGGCGATGACATGGGAGAAGGTATCAGTTTCTCAGAAAAGACCAATTCTTCTACAATAAGCTATAAATATGATAATTCTATACCGGATGCCAATGAATTTATGACTGAGGCAGTCTTCTTCCCTGAGGAAGTGCCTCAGAAAACCATTAAATATATTGGTGATAACTCCATTGATTCACTGGAGCACCTGATGGCCGATGGCATTTGCATGGATACTTTACCGAAATCCTGACATCTATTTTTCTTTCTCCTGTATTTTATGGGCTCATTCAAAAATAATTTCGTGATTATGAGGTGTAAAATGACTGGTAACTATTCAGGTGAAAGCTGGTAATTTGCTTAACCGCCGTTCTGTAACTGTTTAGGAGCACTCCATATCTGTGCAGGCAGGCTGGAGAACTATAGTAGTTCCTATATGAGCTAGCCTGACCGTGCAGAGATGGGATGCTCCTGAATAGCAACGATGAATGTTTATATTGCGTCTCCGAACACGAAGGTATTATTGAATGCGCCTTATGTATCAGTGCAACGCATACGGCTATAAAACAGCCAGATACCACCGCACACAATACAGAGTCCACCAACCCAGGTAGCTGGCGCAGGAATCTCTCCCCAGAAAAAAAATCCATACATTACCGAAAGGACAACAGAAGCATAACTTGATGCCGCGATTGCAGGAGCCTTGTCATATCCATATGCCATGGTAAGCAAATACTGGCCTGAACTTGCAAAGATTGAAATCCCGGCTATGAGCCCCCACTGTTGCAAGCTGGGCATCTGAAATGACTTATAGCACAACAATCCACTGACGAGTGCCAGAATCAGAGTAAAATTAAAGACGATCACACCGGGATCGTCTGTCCGGCAAAGCTTTCTCACCATAATATGAGCGAAAGCTGCTGATAGAGCAGCCAAAAGAGCCACCCAGGCAGCAACACTCCAATCCAGACCCGGACGCATAATAAAAAGAGAACCGACAAGACCGCAGATAATCGCAACCCAAGCCTCTTTAGGTGCACGTTCTGCCAGAATAAAAGGAGCAAGTAGAGCAATAAACAATGGCTGAGTGCGGCCAAGGAAAACACAATCAGCCAGGGGCATATTAGTAAGAGCATAATAAAAACAGAACATTGCAATGGTACCAAAGAGAGAGCGCAACAATAAAACCCCCCAGGCCTTTGTCACCAATGGCTTCCCCCGCTTAATCAAGGCTGCCATGAGCAAGGGTACAGCAAGGGACGCACGGAGAAACATTAGCTCAGTGAGTGGTATTGCATCACCCATCGCCTTGATCAGTGTTGACATGTTCACAAAGCAGGCAGAAGAACACAACATAAGCAAAATACCTGCTATTTTTTTATCTTCAATTTTCATCATAGCTCCTTTATCCCTTCATACTCCGTTTATGAAAAATAATAAATTGCCATCATGAAAAGAAGTATCTATGATTGCATCAGCAAATTGGAAATTTCATAGACACCTGCTGAAGGATACTTTGAAGGGACAAAATATGGCTGAGACCAGAGAAAAACTAAAAAAATTAATTGCCGCACGAGCCTATAAAGAAGATGGTCATTTCCGAACGCCTTCCGGAATCGTGACAAATTACTTTGATTTTTTTAAAATATCCCTTAAACATCAAGGTATCAAACTGACAGGAGAACTCGTCTACGAAGAAATCAAAGATTTAAACATCTGTGCCCTTGGCGGGCCTGGCCATCCTATTTCCTCTGTGGTCTGCAGAGCAGCATTTCTTAAAGAAATTGGAGTGTTTTATATACGTGACTCCATGAGAAAGGAAGGAAACCTCTCAGAACCCAAGTGGATTGAATCCCGTATTAAGGCAGGTGATCGGGTAGCACTTGTTGGAGATGTGGTTGCAACTGGTAGTCAACTTATACGTGCTCTGGAAGAGGTGATCCAGTTTGGTGCTTATATTGTTAAAATTATAATTGTCGTTGACATCCTTGAAGGAAATGGAGTTAAAAATATTGTAAAATTTACACAACTCAACCAGATGGACAACTGTCCGGTGAAAGTACTCTATACTCGTAATGAAATCCTTGGGGTTAGCAGATGAGTATCACAATCCACTCATTTCCCATCACTCTCTTTTCCTTTGGCTATAAATACGGCCCACCACAGGATGTGAATCTGCTCTTTGACGTTCGGTTTCTGGCAAACCCTTTTCACGTCGAGAACCTGAAATCCTTCACCGGTCTCGAATCACGTATTGCTGACTTTGTTCTTAAAAATGATTCGGGAAAAGAGTGCCTGCAGCATCTGCACAGGGTGACAAATTTTTTTGCGGAACAGCTCCAAAGCACTAACAAAGAGGAGTTTCGAATCGCTATCGGCTGTACCGGCGGTCATCATCGCTCTGTTGCGGTCACCGAGGCTCTTAGCAAATTGCTCGCTAGAGACTTCCAGGAAGTGACGCATTTTCACAGAGACATTAAAAAAGAGAGTCACTGATTTTTATACGAATGCAGTCCGGAACCTTCAGACCAGCACCCAGGCCAGTCCAAAGGCTAGGATGCCACAGATAAACAGGCCGAAAAGATACTGCAAGGGATTGATAAACAAGATGGGTAAAGTGCCGATAGCCAACAGGCCAAAGATGCCACGCCCCATACAATTGACTCTCTTTTTTTGATCTAGCTTCTCGGCCATCCTGCTACACCTTAAATCTGCTTATGATATTGTTGTGGCACTGATTTTTTTCATTTAATACTTTATTGCACTAACTATTCAGCGTAATTTTGGAGACACTGGATTTTGTATTTTTTCGACTAAAACTTCATGAAATCTGTCATTCCCGAGTGTATTTATCGGGAATCCAGCCATATTCAAAATGGATTCCCGATAAATACACTCGGGAATGACGTGCGTTTTGAAATAATATGTCTTAACAGCAACACCCTGAATAGCAACTATTGCACTGGCCAATCATAACTATAATATTCTAGTTTGAAAACAGTGCATAAAAAAACCTCCTGTTTATCATATTCGACAAACAGGAGGTCATAGATGTAAGAAATTCTTTTGCTATTTTTTTACTGTTACCTTTGCTGGAGCCTTGTTTACATATTTAAAGAAAACTGGAAAGGCAACAAAGAAGGCAACACAGATCAGATATTCAATACCTTTGATGTGTGTGTAATAATCAACAAGGGTGTGCAGTGGTTTAACCATTCCGATTGCGGACATGTACTGTCCAGCCAGTGCGCTGACAGACCAACCAACACTTGAAAGGGCACTGATAAGGGTCGCACCTACCCAAAGACACATTATTGAACCTGCTGCTAAAATTATTCTGCCTGCTGTTTTTGAAGTATTTGCTGCCATTGTGTTCTCCTGTTAAATTCTATTGGTATATGTATTCTTTTCTATTTTTTTATTAGCCGAGCATTGCAGTGAAGTATCCTTTTACTACACTCAGAGGACCAACACTTACAAGGGCACTTACGAGACATGCTGTACCCCAAAGGCCTATGAGTCCTGCCATTGCCATTCCAGTACCAAAAGCAAATTTTGAAACTTCGTATCCAACTTCAGTCTGATTTCTAGTTGTGGTTTGTGTGTTTGCAGTCATGGTGTCCTCCATTTTGGTTGGGTTATTTTGTTTTCTTGCTTTATACCTAGCATTAACAATGCCAGTTCTGTCGCCTAAGCTCAAAAAACCGCACAAAATCTATAACAGCCCGACATTGTGTCAGTTCTGTTTTTAAAAAAGCACGTTCCCGTTTTTACACTTGTGTGGCATAAATTGTATCGACGATCAGACATGTGGCATAAAGAGAAAAAGTGTAGTGTTCCACGCGTCGAAAGTGTTGCAAACCCACAAACAAGTGTCTCACAGAGACAATATGATAAAAATGACGCAGGAGGACTAACTTTTACCTTATGAAACATTTTACCATGCACGCTGACTGTTCTGCATCTAGACTGAGCAATTACAACGAAGGACACAGAGTAATGCATTTATTCTCGATCAATAACCAGCATGCCTTCCCACTTCCCTCGGTGATAGCGCCATGATGTCATAACAGCAAGAACACCGATAAAAACAATAATACAACTCCAGGCTGCATAAATGCTCATTCCAAAAAAACTAATTCCAACATAAAGAGGAATGATCATACAAGTAAACGATGCTCCAAAAATTACCAGGAGGAGAAATCGGGTATCTCCGGCACCTTTAAGAACTGCAGCAAAGATCATATAAAAGACATCAAGCAGGATATACGCTGCGACCAGCTTCAAGAGTATCGATCCCATGTGTAAAATATCCTCATAATTGCCGCCCATATCTCCAGGAGCAATAAAAAGCGCTACAATGGATTCAGGACTGAACACAAAAAGGGCGTCGAGCAGTAGTGTGTACAGTATGAGAATATGGATCCCACTCCAGACTGCAGCACGTGCTTCATCCGGCCTGCCTCTACCGAGGGCCTGTCCTGTCATACTGCTCATTCCGAATGAAAAGCCAAGGGCAGGCATAAAGGCAAGAGAGCTGATGGATATGACAATATTAGTGGCAGCAAGGGGCACAGTTCCCATACGGCCAACCATGAGAATAAAAAAGGTAAAAGCAAAAATATCGAGGCTAAACTGTAACGCACCGGGCACACCAAATTTCAGTAAGCGAAGCAGAATATCTCGATCAAAGGAAATAGACTCAAATAGCTTGAACTCTTTGATGAAAGCATGAGAAAAAATCGGAGGAGCCAGACACAGAACGGTCACAGCCCACGAAACAACAGTCGCAATGCCGGCACCGGTAATACCGAGTTCCGGAAAACCCCACACCCCGTTAATCATCGCATAATTCAATGGTATATTCACGACCATACCAACGATATTTGCGAACATAACAGGTCTTGTCATTCCTCTGCCGGTAAAAAATCCAGACAGAGTTTGAATGGCCACATGCAACACTCCACCTTGACAGAGAATCATGAAGTAACGCTCTTCTAAAACACGAATTTCCGGACTATGGCCAACGAGTTTAAAAAGAGGCGTGGTGACAAAAAATGCGATCAGAAGCAGTAGTATACCTGAAAAAACGGTGAAAAAAATCCCCTGCCAGAGTGTGGCTCCAATTTTTCCAGGCTGGCCGGAACCTTGATACTGAGCAATAAAGACTGAAGTATAGCCAGCTATACCACCGAGAAAACAGAGAATCAGAAAAACAGTAACACCTGCAGGGACAACTGCAGAAATTGCATTGACACTATAATGTGAGAGAAATATCCTGTCGGTAAACTCCATGACAGTGGTAGCGGCCATACCTGTCACTAAAGGAATACAGATCCTGGACACGTCACGATAGCGACTTTTTCTGCGCCAATCACGCCATAATTTGAGCATAGAGATTTCTTACCACCTTGAAAAACATTTGGACATTTCTTTGTAAACCCTTTATCCATTGAAACTTCAACTACAATCAACCTCAATAGCGGAGTGAGAACATGGATACCCTGGAATGTATTAAAACCCGTAGAAGCATCAGAAAATTCACATCAGAAGCTGTACCACAGAAAGACCTGGAGGAGCTTATCAATATAGCCCGCTGGAGCCCATCATATAAAAACTCCCAGCCCTGGGAAGCAATTATTTTATCCGGCGATAAAAAGAAAGGGCTATCGAAAATGCTGGTCGGTCTGCTGAATGATGGCAAAGAAAGCGTCCCTGATCTGGTAGCTCCTACTACCTGGCCCGAAGCCGAAGGAAACCGCATCAAAAATCTCCTTGCCAAACGCAAAGAGCTCACCGGTATAGATCTTGGTGCACCTGAAATGATTTTTAAAGCCAAAAAAGCCAACTTCAACTTTTATTTTGCGCCTCATGCCATCTATCTTTTTCAGGATGCAAGCTTGAGCGAATGGTCACTCTTTGACATAGGACTTTTTGCCCAAAATCTTATGCTCGCAGCCCATGCCAGCGGACTTGCCACTGTTCCCCAGGCATTTGCCACCGATTATGCAAAAGAGGTGAAAGAATTCCTTGGTATCCCAGCCTCCAAAAGATTAATCCTTGGTCTTTCTGTCGGATATCCTGACATTGAATCACCTGTAAACGCCTATCGTACAGAACGATCAGAGATTGGAGAATTCTGTACTTACCTGGAATAATAACAATTGTGGCACTTCCCTATATTCCTGACCTACCAGAGGAGTGCCACATTATTTAAACAAATCTCATTTTCTTACCTAATAAAGTATTACGCTCTATCTTCCTTCCTCCTATTCTTCAAGAAAAAAACTTTTCCTGCTAAAGCGTGCGATAACACAGAACTTTTCCCCCTATCCAACAATTCCGTCGAAAAAACAATTGGTATTTTAGAATTAACTGATGATAGACTTTATTTATGTGGTACTCGCACCACCGGATGTACGCAATCAGTATGACTCTTTTAGAGGAGACAAGTGATTATGGCTGAACAACTTTTTGCATCATTTCTCCTGGATCGGGAGCAGGGACTGGAAATTGCCATCGCAGCAGAGAGTGTAACGGAAGCAACCACTCTCACTGAAAAAATCCAACCCTTACCAGCCAGTGTTCCCTTTCTTGAAGGCATCATGCATTTACGTGATGCTGTCATCCCTGTGCTGAACCTGAAAAAAAGGATGGGGCTTGAAGGCTCCTCAGGATATGACAAGGATGCCAAAATCGCTGTGGTTCTACTGGCAAGCCAAAAATTTGGACTGCTCTTTGATGACATCAAAGAGGTGCTCCGGGTTGATGATTCGCTGCTCCTTCCAATTCAGCCGGCTTTACAATCTAAAGACTATGTTATTTCAGACCTGATAACCCTGCACGACCAGCATCGTACCCTTGAAGTTCTTGACCTGAATCGACTTTTTAAAGATTTAACCCTGTTAACAGACCAGACAGCTGCTTCAACACCCACATCACAAACTACAGAAAAACGTTCCTATTCCAGATATGTCATCTTTTCTTCAGGAGGTAGGGAATATGGAGTTCCTGTGGAAAACGCTCGTGAGCTCACCTTCATCACTGAAATTGATGATATGTTCAAGACCGGTTATCTCGAAGGCGCTCTCCAATTACGCGGTCGAACTATCCCGGTCATGAATGCCAGTGCTCTCCTGAACGGAGGAGATTCTGAAGAAACCAGCGAATTAAGCCGTATTCTAGTCATGGCCACTGATGCCTTAAATTTTGGCATGATTATTGATGAAATAGTGGAAATTCTCACTGTATGCAATGAAAAAATTCTCCACATGCCATCTTCTACTGGAGATCAGTCTGTAGCAGGTATATACGAACCAATCCCAGGTCGCAACATCATGCTTCTTGATGTAACAAATCTCGTCACCAGTCAAATGGAACTCCTCCAATCCATGGCCAGAATAAAAAGCAGTGACGAGGGGGATGACGCTGAATCAGTAACTGTTGCTGAATCACGACATCTGATCACAGAAAACTGCTACCTGATCTTTGCCATTGATAAACACTTTGCCATTGAACTGAAAGATGTCCAAGAACTCATAGAGCATGACATGTTGATGCCAATTCCGGGAGCACAGGGATTTGACTCCATGGTTCTTAACCTGAGAGGTCAAGTTATTCCGGTGGTAGATCTACGGAGCTTCTACAATTACCCGGAACAAGAGACAAAAAATAGTACCTCACGACTAATTATCTGTCGAGACGGAAAACATGTGGTTGCTCTACAGGTTGATACGATTGTTACCATTTACAAACAGGAAGAGTTTCACCCCACTCCATCCTTAAATCCTCAACTGCAACCGAAAAAAGACACTCTGGATCGACTAATAGAATTTGTTGGGGAACAGGGAATAACGGAACATGTCCTGGTAATTAACACCCACAACCTGATCAACAATCACCTGCGGCAGGATATTGCCAAGACAGAGCAAACAATCGAATATCAAGAAACTGAAGAAAAAATAGATCCGTTAACGGACACTCTAAAAGGAGGAGAATAATGGCCGCTGCAACAGCAAATCAGACAAAAATGGATACTGCAGGTTTTGAACTATTAACGGATCCCAGCTATCTCGTCAATGACGACATGATCATCACCTGGGCAAACGATGTTTTCTTAAAAGAGTTTAACCTTAAAGAGAATCAGGTCATTAACAAAATTACCTGCGAAGAAGCGTGTCCTTCGCAACTCTGCGGTACAAAGAACTGTCCCATCGTAAAATCAAAACGGATAAAAAAAGCAGCTGAAGATGACATCCTTTATACAAATAACGGAAAGGTTGTCAAATGGTACCATTCCAAAGCAACTCCTATGCCTGAAAAAAACGGAACTCTTATCACCATGACTGATATCACCATGGTTAAAGAGATGCAAGC
>JAOZQU010000350.1 GCA_029932055.1 Desulfocapsa sp. | reverse complement strand
GGACTTTCCAATTCGTGACTGTACCACATCTTCAATCGATTTTTTATTTTCGCAATCCTCACGTAGCCAGCTACGCTGCGGTTGCGAAGATAAAACATCGATTGAACCTGCAGCACATTTACGACCGGAAATGTCCAAGTTATTTCTTGCCGAGCCCTTAGTTAATAACACATTGGGATACATTTTGAAAACACAAAAACTGCCCATAGGTATCCAGACATTCAGCAAGATACGAGAAGATAATTACCTGTATGTTGACAAAACTGGCATTGCCTTAGATCTTGTAGAGAATGGCACGTACTATTTCCTATCTCGTCCAAGACGATTTGGTAAAAGCCTTTTTATTTCTACTTTGCAGGCATTATTTGAGGGCCGAAAGGAGTTGTTTCAAGGGCTCGCAGCGTATGATCGTTGGGATTGGGCGACAAAATACCCGGTTATCAAGCTCAGTTTTTCCGGTGTTGCTAGAAATGTTGCTGATATGAAGGAGGATGTTGATGATATTCTGCGATCTAACCAGAAACGGCTTAATGTCGTTTGTGATGATACTGCGAATATTGGAGGATGCTTTCGTGACTTAATTGAAAAATGTTACGAAAAATACCAACAAAAAGTTGTAATCCTCGTTGATGAATATGACAAACTTATATTAGATAATCTTGATCAGTTAGAGATGGCCAAAGAGGCCAGAGAAATCCTCAAGGATCTTTACACCACCATTAAAGATAGTGATGAATTTATAAAATTTGCTTTTCTCACCGGGGTAAGTAAATTTGCCAAGGTATCTATCTTTTCCGGATTGAATAACCTGAAAGATATTACTCTTGACCATCGTTATAGTACCATTTGCGGTTACACCCAGGCTGATCTTGATTCGGTGCTTAGAGATCACCTGCAAAGTGCAGATATGAAAAAAGTAAAAGAGTGGTATAACGGTTATAATTTTCTTGGCGAGCCAGTTTACAATCCCTTTGCTATCCTCCTCTTTACTGAAGTTTCCTGTAAAATTATATAGCATAAGTTCTACTCTTCTTAAGCTACCATGCGTAACAGCGTTTTGATGAAAGATTTTTGTGGTCTTTGCCCTGGAAGTGGGCAAACCCTATGGAAATCTTTATGCAATGCTGCTTCTGCAATAATTCTTCGTACATCAGAAAATGCAAAACTGGATCGGCCACGGATTTTATATTTTCTGTCTGGTGCAGTTTGCAATCTGTCCGCATAGATCCAGGTTAATGTCGTTGCCATCATGCAGAATTTGAGATGATTGATCACAGCATCTGCGTTTCTTGTTTGTGATTTTGAACTGCCAATTTCCTGCTTGATTTCTTTAAATCCGGATTCGATTTTCCAACGAGCCCCATAATATTCTATTATCTGCTTTATGGAAAGTTCCAAATCCGTTGTCATAAGAGCGACATAGCGTGTTTGTCGATAGACCCAGACAATACGTACCGGGCATTTTAAGGTTTTCAACATAACCATCTGAGAATAAGCCAACACTTCTCTTTTCTTGCCGTAAAGAGATACTGTATATGGCTGTGCATTCTCTCTTGATCTGACGGCACAATCATTAACACTTCCAAGCCGGTTGCCGTATTTTCTAGGACGGCCTGCTTTGCGTTTTTCAGCAACTTCAACAGCTGGCGCAAAATCATACAGTGTCAGATTGGTTCGTACGCGAGTGAGCAAGTTAAAACATCCGTCCGCTCCTTTGTCCAGGCGAGACCAAAGTCCATTGTTGCCAAACCAGCTATCTGCTACTATCAGCACTGGTAGCTGAAAGCACCTATGTACTTCCTTCAACATAGTGGCGGCTTGTTCCATCTTGCTTTCAAAAGACAGGAGCTTGCCTTTCTGCATTGCATTAATAGACTTTGCTTCGATATCCTTCAGCATCATATAAAAGCGGAAATCAAGCGGCAAACAAACCCAACGAGATTTTACCACTTTCAATAAGCCAATAGCCAAAATACACTGTGACCATGGATAAGAATTTTGGCTCCCCTTTGTAGCATGATTGTGAAAATGACCACACCCAAAAATCTTTTTCCCGCTCTTGGGGTTTATTGAATCATCGAGCGCCACCATAATCCGTCCGTCGGTGGCAGGATTAGGTATCTGTTTCCACATGGTTCGCCATAATGCTTTCCAGGGCAACGTTGGACTCCCCATAAAGGCATAAAACCGTTGGCTCTGTATCTCTAATCCAAACAATGTCTGCAAAGTACGCAGCAGGTTCGACGTAATTGATGAAGTAAATGGAACTACAACTGAAAGCAAAGCATATGTAAACCAGACTTTTCTTTTTTGTCCCAGTTCCGTATTTGAAAATTCTTCTTGTAGTGGCAGCAGTAAATCACGTAGTATAAACATTGGCAAGCGACTCCTTTTGGTATAATTACAATTACTTAACTACTAATTGCACTATACCATGATGTAGCTTGCCTTTCACTGTCTAAGTCGCTGTAATTTCGTAATATATACCATGGGAGCAGCCAATCTGGCATAGAAAATGCGTTCTTTTTTCAGTAGCAATTCCCATGTGCCAATCATTATTGCCAGTTGCTGGTTCAAAATTTCAGGAAACTTCAGTTACCCAGTATACCAAGTGCTTTATTAAATTGATTACACGAGAGAAGAAAGTGACCAGGCAATTTTATGGTACGTCCTTTTTCGGGAATAGATCGAGTTATAGCCTGTCTGATCCACCAGGTGGCATAGGTGGAAAATTGTTTCCCCGCTTTATAATCATAGCGAAAAACCGCACGCATAAGTCCAACACACCCCTCCCGAATAAGATCGGCAAGGACTTGGCCAATCTTCAGCTTGATTATGGAGAAGATGTTATAAGTGATAGGTCAAATGGTCTGGAAGTTGCTT
>JAOZQU010000349.1 GCA_029932055.1 Desulfocapsa sp. | reverse complement strand
CAATATCCCACCCGACAGCTTTTTCCAGAAATTCATCCGGATCAGTGCAGGTCACCTGAAATAATGATGTCGAATTAAACAAAGGATCCATACAAATAGAGAGGCAGTTTTTCAAATAAAATACGTATAACGGTCATATATCGCTCATTTTTACTGCTTTTGTCTGTTTTTTGTCAAGAGTAAATTGAGATGCTCAACAGGGATCGTGCTGCTCGGGGGACTTGTGATACACAATTACAGCACTACAATACTTTGCCTGGATAGGGGCGTTCTGTTACATGAGGAGACCAACACGAACTAATCAGAATCTCGTAATCGATTTCCCAAGATAGCCCCCCACGATGGGTAGTAACGCAATCGTAAATAGATATCGCTGTAATTCTTGCCGGGAACATCTGCGTTCGGGGACAGACTTTGGTACTGCCACGTCAATTCAAGACGCACTTTTTGCTTATGATTAAAACTCCTCTCAACCCCTACTGTGACCCGGGATTTTTCACTTATGAGTCCATTTTGTCCGTGAATGGTTTCAAATCCTTCTCAGCTTAACATGGCCCGGTAATATCGCCCTTTCCGGTAGGCATCAAACTGATATAAAGTACGAAGACGAAACCGACGGCGGAATGAATTGAGCGATTCACCTGTTTGGTTATTACGATCAAATTTTTCCTCAAACCGAAGGGTGTAGTTCATTCTCCAGTTTACTGTTAGCGGCTGCACATAGTTGAGGCCCTGAAAGGGGATAATTGCCAGATCATATGTAATGGAATCAGGCTGTTCATTTATGTTATCAGTATAATGGACACCTAAGCCAGCACTAACATCAAAACCATCCAGCAGTGAGTACGCAACAGCAGGTTTGGCAACATATTGTGTCCATTGTTTTTGGGAGAAATCCTGCCGAATACCAAACTGCCCTGTGACCTTGAGATGACCAGAGTTGTACCAGCGAGGGTTCACATCAATCCATACTTGTTGCCCTAGCTCTTCTTCAGCATATAACGAGAGGGGAAATACAGTACAGAAACAAACAATCGTGAAAATTAGTCGTAATATGCTTTACAAGAGATCTCTCACCGGAAACCAGAGGCTGAGATTCTTTTTCACCCGCAACCACCAGCTTGCGTCACCATCATTATAAAACTTCTTTTCTTTCCCGGTAAAGGTTGCTTGCCAGACGATGGTGCCCTGATCTTGATCCTTATATTCGAGGGAGAGAGCGTAAGCATTTTCAGGCGCAATCATTTCTTTAAACACTCCCGCTTCATAAGCGTTAAGCTCTTTGTTTCGTATAATCCCGACCATTTCAGTATTTAAATTATTGGATTTTTGAATCTTGATTCACGGTCAATAGTTGAAAATATGGAAATAGGTATTATGGTCAGTTCTGAAGCTTTTTCCAAAAGCATGGCGGATGGTTTTGACCATATCACTGAACGTTTGGCTTTTCGTCTTGAGCTGCAAGCCGATGAAGGTGGTTTTGAATTTATTAGCTGGCAAGGTGTGGAAAATGATAAAAAGCGTGTCTGGCAAGCTGATCCGCACACCAGTTTATGGCAGTGTTTTGTAATATCTGTTTTAGGTTTGCTACCCATGTGAGTCACATTTGACGAACTCGCAAGAAGCTCGAATAACCCTGGTTATACCGCTTTGCGGTGTAACCGAACCATTGGTGCTCTGCGCCATAATTTACAGCGTAGAGCGTTTCCAGACGCGTTACACCGCAGAGCGGTATAATGAGTAATACCCGGCAAGGTGCTACTCTTGTTGTCACTTGCCTTAAATGGAATGCCCCTTTATTTGATTATGTTACGACCGTTGAAAAAAATTATAAAATCTCCAAAGAGGGTGTTGCTGTTTTTTTCCCTCTGTTGCATTGTACTCGTAGGCTGTGCACGTATTCCGGAACCGGAACAGCTTGTTTCTGCCGGAAGAGATCTGTGGATGACACGAAGCAATGGAAGCTGCACGGAAGCAGATGTTCTGGACACGTTGCTTGGGGACAAGTCACTGCCGGAACTTTCTCCTGATTCTATTTCCATCTTCAGCTGGAATATCTATAAAGAACAGCGGCAAAACTGGGATGTTGATTTTCTTCTTTTGAGTGAAGCAAAAGATATTATTTTATTGCAGGAAGCGACCATAACTGAAGAACTGCAGGAAGTGCTTCAGCAACAGGAACTGCAGTGGTCTTTGAACAGTGCCTTCAGGTATAAAGGAACAGATACGGGAGTACTTGTTGCCTCCACAATTCCGCCTGCCGACAGTTGTGGTTTGCGGCAGAATGAGCCACTTATTGGTATTCCCAAGACAATCCTTGTGAATACATATGGGATCTCAGGGTCAAATGCTGAACTTCTGGTTGCCAATCTTCATGGCATCAATATTACCCTTGGAACCGGTTCCTATCAGGCGCAGCTTGATGGACTTGAGAGAATCCTTGAAAAGCACAACGGGCCGATTATCCTGGCTGGGGATTTTAATAACTGGACCATGAAGCGTACGGAAATCATGATGCAGCTGGCAGAGAAGCTTTCTCTGCAGATTCTCAGTTTTGACGAAGGAGGCCGGACGCTGTTTTTTGGTGATCCTGTGGATCAGATTTTATACCGTGGACTTGTGCCTCTTTCTCACACAGTTTATCCAGTAACATCCTCAGACCACAACCCTATTACCGCTACTTTTAGGCTTGCCAAGGCACAGGCTGTGGCTGTTAATAATAAGTTGTAATGTTAATTTTCAGGAGCACCCCCCCGTCTCTGCGTAGCCGTCAGGCTAAGCGTTAGTCATTAGTCGTTAACAATTGATTATTGATTATTTGTGTTGTTATTTCAGTGAATTGTCAAAAGATTATTTTTATTAATAATCAATAATCAATTGATAACGGTTAATT
>JAOZQU010000122.1 GCA_029932055.1 Desulfocapsa sp. | reverse complement strand
GGTATTGGTCATGGTAATCTTGCCTCCATGCTCCTGCGTGAAGAGACCAAATGCTTTGCCTTTATTGCAGGACATGAATCCTTTGCTGCTGCAGAAGGCGCAATCGGTCTTGCCATGTCGGCAAACCGTGTGCGTAAAGATCCACTGCGAGTCATCCTTAACGGTTTAGGTAAAGATGCCTCTCATATTATTTCACGCATCAACGGATTTACCAGTGTAGAAACAAAATTTGACTACGCGACCTCAAAGCTTGAAGTCATAAAAGAAAACCGGTTTTCTGAAGGCGAACGTGGCAAAGTTCGCTGCTATGGTGCTGATGATGTGCGTGAAGGTGTGGCCATCAATCATCTGGAAGGCGTAGATGTATCCATCACCGGAAACTCCACCAACCCGACCCGCTTTCAACATCCGGTTGCAGGAACATACAAAAAGGAATGTAATCAGCAGGGGAAGCGCTACTTTTCAGTGGCTTCCGGGGGCGGTACAGGACGAACACTTCATCCTGACAATATGGCGGCCGGGCCTGCCTCGTATGGCATGACCGATACCATGGGACGTATGCATTCCGATGCCCAGTTTGCCGGTTCCTCTTCCGTGCCTGCGCACGTTGAGATGATGGGATTGATTGGTATGGGGAACAACCCCATGGTTGGCGCTTCTGTGGCGGTGGCGGTGGCTCTGGAACAGGCCGGTTAGGAACATTGAATGTTGGCGCAGAGCGCCGATAGCCTGGTTACACCGCAGAGCGGTGTAACCAGGGTGAAAGCGGATGCTGATTGCATCCAGCTTTTTTTGGTACGGTTCCTACAGTTATTCTTTCCGAAGCACTTTTATGTCAATCACCTTCCGGTTTAGCAGGTTCGGGAGCTGTAGCTTCGTGTACTTTGGCCTTTCCTTCTTCCCATACGGTATTACTCTTCTCTTTCGTAGCATCCCAAGCCTCTGCAGAACCTTTTTTAGTTGACTCCCAGGCTTTAGCAGAACCTTCCTTCGTTGAATCCCACGCCTCAGCAGATCCTTTTTTTGTAGCGTCCCATGCCTCTACTGAACCTTCCTTTGTTGCATTCCAGGCTTTCCTGGAACTATCTGCCGTTGCATCTCCAACAGCATGAGCAGCTTCACTCATTTCACTGCCAGCTGTAGCCCATTGCCCATCCTCTGCCACTGCAGTTCCTTCAACTGCAGTCTCATCACCATAAGCAGTGGAAACACCAAAGACAATCCCTGCAAACAGAACCATTGCTAATACTTTCTTCATAATAATTCTCCTATTGGCAATACAGTTCCTACTTTGGAAAAAACTGTTCAAGTAATTGGTGCATGCACCCGTTAATATCGGAAAACCGATTATCAGTCTTCAGCATTTCCTGTTCAGACATTATCCAGGGAGCATTGGTCAACTCATCCCTGCAGTTATCAATTAATGTAGCAACACTGTCCCTGGTGGTTTCCAGATGAAATTGAAGCCCCATCACATGTTCCTTATAGAGAAAAGCCTGATTCGTGCAAGCCTCACTTGAATAAAGTCGAACAGCTTTTTCCGGAAGCCGAAAGGTATCACCATGCCAGTGAAACACCGTCAACTCCTCAGGCAAAACCGATGCCAGAAAACCAGGGACATCATCACTTCTGGTAACAGGAAACCAGCCAATTTCTTTTTCCGGATTTGCCCTCACTTCCGCCCCAAGCACATCAGCCAAAAGCTGAGCTCCAAGGCATACTCCAAGGATCGGCGTGCCGCTTTCAGCCACCAGTCGCAAAAACTCCTTTTCCTCAGGCAGCCACGGATACTCATTATGATCATAAATCCCCATGGGGCCACCCATGACGATCAAGCCGGCAAATGCATCCAATGCAGGCAGAGTTTCACCAGCCCAGAGACGGGTGCAGGACAGACTATGCCCCTGCTCCAGCAACCATTTTTCCATGGAGCCCAGCCCTTCAAAAGATACATGCTGTAGCCAGTGTAGATTTGCCATTCTCTTTTCTTATAAAATCTGGCTTAAAAAGAGTTTCGTCCGATCAGACTGTGGATTATCAAAAAATTCATTGGGTTCATTTTCTTCGATTATCTCACCTGCATCCATAAAAAGAACGCGATTAGCAACGGTCTTGGCAAAACCCATCTCATGGGTCACACAGAGCATGGTCATTCCTTCCCGGGCAAGATCCACCATTACATCAAGCACCTCTTTGATCATCTCCGGGTCAAGCGCGGAAGTGGGCTCATCAAACAACATAATAGATGGATTCATACAGAGACTTCGGGCAATGGCCACACGCTGCTGCTGGCCACCGGAAAGCTGTCCGGGAAATTTATCTGCTTGATCTGCAATCTGTACACGCTCAAGATATTGCATTGCTATGGCTGTCGCTTCTTTTCTGGACTTTTTCTGTACCCAGATAGGTGCCAGACAGCAGTTTTCCATGACACTCAAATGAGGAAAAAGGTTGAACTGCTGAAAAACCATACCGATATCACGACGGACAGTATCAATGTTTTTCAAATCATCATCAAGGGTTATCCCGGAAACAATGATATCACCCTTTTGATGCTCTTCGAGACGATTCATACAGCGGATCAGAGTTGATTTCCCGCAGCCTGACGGACCGCAAATAATAATCCGCTCGCCTTTTGTCACCTTGAGATTGATGTTTTTCAGAACGTGAAAATCACCATACCACTTATTGACATTACGCAACTCCACCATCACGCCATCAGAAGCCATTTGTTGTGTCTGTGTTGCTGTCATAATAGATCCATTTTCAAATAACCATATTGCAAATTCAATTTACGCAAAAGCGCCGAACACCGCATACCTCAGACCGCAAACCGTTTTTTACCTTGCATGTCCAGTATGTAACTTCTTCTCCAAATGCTGCGAGTAACGAGACATGGAAAAGCAGGAAACCCAATACACACTTGCCACAAAGACATAGCCTTCCACGGAAAACCCAAGCCATTTAGGATCTGCAAAGGCAGCCTGGACAACGGCCAACAGATCGAAGAGTCCGATAATCAGAACCAAGGTGGTATCCTTGAAAAGAGCAATAAATGTGTTCACTATTCCAGGAATAACCAGCTTTAATGCCTGGGGCAAAATAATAAAAACCATGGATTTCCAATAGGACAACCCTAAAGCCTCTGCAGCCTCCAACTGCCCACGTGGAATAGCCTGCAATCCACCACGCACAACCTCTGCCATGTAGGCAGACTGGAAAAAGATAATCCCGATCATTGCACGCAGCAGTTTATCGATCTGCATATTTTCCGGAATAAACATCGGAAGCATAACACTTGACATAAACAGAACCGTAATAAGCGGTACACCACGCCAGAACTCAATAAAAACCACAGAGATCGATTTGGCAATGGGCATGGATGACCTACGCCCCAACGCCAGGATAATACCAATGGGAAATGAAAAGAACATGCCGGTGGTGGCAAGAATCAGGGTCAGCATCAAGCCGCCCCATTTATAGGTTTCCACAACCGGAAGCCCAAAAGCACCACCATAAAAGAGATAATAGGCGATTATCGGATAGCAGAGAATTGTAAAGCCACCCACCAGACCTTTTTTAGGTGTGCGGTCGATGAGTAACCAGGCAACAAGGACACCAATCAGGGAAAAAGCTGTCACCACCCGCCAGTATTCAGACGCCGGATAGAACCCAAAGAGAAACTGCTTGATTCGAACTCCGACAAAGACCCAGCAGGCACCATCACTGGTACACGCTTCTTTCGTTGTTCCCACCCAATCGGCCTGAAACAATGCCCAGTTGATTGCCGGGGGGATAAGACTATACAGCAGATACAAGCCTGCAAGAGTAAAAATGGAATTGAGAGCCGAAGAAAATAAATTCTGTCTCAGCCAACCAACCACTCCCACTGAATTTGCTGGTGGTGGCAACGACGGACTTGGACTTGTTACTAATACTGCCATATCATCTCTCCACCAGCATGATTTTCTTGTTATACCAGTTCATAATTCCTGAAATAGTTAAGCTGATAACGAGGTAGACACTCATGGTCATGGCGATAATCTCAATGGCCTGACCCGTTTGATTGAGTGTGGTTCCCGCAAAGACTGCCACCAGATCGGGATACCCGATTGCGGTGGCAAGAGATGAGTTTTTCACCAGATTCAAATACTGAGAGGTTAATTGTGGAATAATAACCCGCATAGCCTGAGGGATAACAATCAATTTCAGCACCTTAGCCTTATGCAGGCCAAGGGCTGATGCTGCCTCAGTCTGACCACTATTCACTGATAAAATTCCAGATCGTACAACTTCAGCAATAAAAGTACCTGTATACACAGAAAGAGCTACCAGCAAAGCAGTGAGTTCTGGAATAATCGTCATTCCACCGCGAAAGTTAAACCCTTGCAGTTTCGGGATATCCCAGGTCAGAGGCGCACCAATCGCAAAAAACACAAGCAGGGGAAGGCCGACAATCAGAACAAATCCCACTCTGAACATCTTAAACTGTTTACCAGTATCATCCTGACGTTTTTTTGCCCAACGCCGGATAAGTAGGGTAACAACAATTGCCAGGGCCAGGGCCCACCCCACAAAACAAAAATTGTCACCAAACAACGGTTGGGGGAGATACAATCCCCTGATATTCAAGAATGCCACGTCACCCGCCACCCAACTCTGTTTTGGAGCAGGGAGGGTACGAAGTACGGCAAAATACCAAAAGAAAATCTGCAGCAGGAGTGGAATGTTGCGAAACATTTCCACATACACTCCTGCCAGTTTGGATATAAGCCAATTATTAGACAGGCGGGCCACACCAGCAGTAAATCCGATAATGGTAGCAAAGATAATACCGAGCCCTGAAACAAGCAGAGTGTTCAGGAGACCGACCCAAAAGGTACGGCCAAAAGAGTAGGACTCATCAAAAGGAATAAGACTCTGAAGAATTCCAAAGCCAGCTTTTAAGGATAAGAAGCCAAATCCCGTTGAGATTCCTCTATTCTCCAGATTTGCCAGAGTATTCCTTCCGATAAACCAGAAAAAACCAACCAACATGGCCACCAGCAGTATCTGAAAAAACAGAGCGCGATACTGGGCATTATTCCAGAACTGTTTTTGGGATGATTTGGACATAGCTACCAATAAATAAAAATAAAAAAAAGGACGCTTCCCCTAGGAGCTTGTCCGAGAATAGCAATTTTTTCTCAAATCGAGGCATTTTGAAAAAATAAGCACAGGCATATAGTTAATATCCCGAGCATTATTTTTTCAAAATAACGAAGAGTTGAGGAGAAAGGGCATTCTCGGACCGGCTCCTAGCAGGAAAGCGTCCTTTTTCAGTCTACAACTGACTACCGAACAGGAGGGGCATACATGATACCGCCTTTACTCCAGAGTGCGTTCAAACCGCGATCAATCTTCAATGCAGAACCAGCGCCTACGTTACGGTCAAAAATCTCACCATAGTTACCAACCTGTTTAATGATCTGGTAGGCCCAGTCATCATTCAGGCCAAGACCTTTACCGGCGATTCCTTCCAGACCAAGCAATCTACGAATTCCAGGATTTTTGGAATTTGCTTTCATCTCATCAACGTTCGCCTGAGTTACACCAAGTTCCTCAGCCTCGATCATTGCATTGAGGGTCCATTTTACGATATTAAACCAGGCATCATCACCTTGACGAACCAGAGGTCCAAGGGGTTCCTTGGAGATTACTTCAGGAAGTACAATAGCGTCTTCCGGTTTGGAAAGATGGGTGCGCAGTCCGTAAAGCTGAGACTGGTCAGAGGTAAGAACATCACAACGGCCATTATCAAAAGCCTTGGCAGTAGCATCATGGGTATCAAACACTACAGCTTTATAAGTCATATTGTTTGCTTTGAAGTAATCAGCAAGATTCAACTCAGAAGTGGTTCCAGACTGGATACAAACAGCAGCACCATCAAGTTCAAGAGCTGATTTCACACCAATTTTCTTGGAAATCAGAAAGCCCTGACCGTCGTAGTAATTTACACCGGTAAAGTTCAAACCAAGAGAGGAGTCACGAGTAAGGGTCCAGGTGGTACCACGAACAAGAGCATCAATCTCACCGGACTGCAGAGCAGTAAAACGCTCTTTAGCATTTAAGGGTACATACTTGATTTTAGTAGCATCACCAAGTGTTGCCGCAGCAATAGCCTTACACACGTCAACATCAATACCTGACCAATTTCCTTTTTCATCAGCAATGGAAAATCCGGGAAGACCTGTGGAAACTCCACACTGGAACGTTCCGCGTTTCTGAACTTCATCTTTAGTGGACGCCTGAGCAAATCCGACGGATATGACAAGTGTTACAACTGTGGCCACAAGGGCCCATGTGATTTTTTTCATTCGCTACTCCTGTTAATCATAAAATAATAATAAGTTACAGATAACTGCAAACTTACTTCGTTAGCATCATTGTTTCAAAAGTCAAGATACTACTAACCGATTTCAGGAATGTCTATCACTAAAATAAAAAAAGGCGCCTTAAAAGCCTGCTTACCTTGCCTCTCCCCCCTTTAACTTTTAATTTCAACACTGTTATGGTACTTCTTGAGAATGCAAACAAGCACCTCACACACAATTCTCGTTGTTGACGACATTAAAGTCAGCCTACGGCTTTTGACTGACATTCTCCTTGGTGCCGGCTACACAGTTATTACCGGTTCCAACTCCGAAGAGGCTCTGGAACTGATCAATACCCATTCACCCGATATTATTCTACTCGACGTAATGATGCCTGGCATGAATGGCTTCACCCTTTGCCGAAAACTAAAAAAAGACCAGCAACTTTCTGATATTCCAATTATTTTCCTCACTTCCCTTTCTCAAAAAGAAGATATTATTGAGGGCTTCAACGCAGGCGGTAACGACTATATTGTAAAACCCTTTAATCGACAGGAACTGCTTGCCCGGGTACGAAATCATCTCCGCCTCCATGACACACTCCTGGAGAACAAACGACTCACCAGGCTTTCTGAAGATGCCAGTCGCTCCAAGACTGAATTCCTTGCCTCCATGAGCCATGAGATACGTACCCCGTTGAATTCCATCATTGGTATGGCAGAGGTGCTGGTCAATACTCCACTCACCGAGGATCAACTCAACTATGTGCACATTTTTCGTTCAGCAGGTGAAAGCCTGCTGGAAATCATCAACGATATTCTGGATCTTTCAAAAATAGAAGCAGGACAAACTGAGCTTGAAGCCATTGACTTTCATCTGCCTTCGCTCCTTGACTCTGTGGTCTCCATCCTTTCCGTCCGAGCAACAGAACAGAACACTCAAGTCTCAATTCATCTTGATTCTGATGTTCCCCATGGCATCAGTGGCGATCCCACCCGTCTGCGTCAAATCCTGATCAATCTTGTGGGGAATGGAATTAAATTCACCGAAAACGGGACGGTTGAAATTTCAGTCAGAATTCATTCTGCCAACATGCTGCTCTGTTCCGTCAAAGACGACGGAATAGGTATTGCTCAGGAAAAACAGGAACTCATCTTTGAAAGCTTTACCCAGGCCGACTCTCTGACCACCAGGAAATATGGCGGGACAGGGCTAGGCCTCACCATCTGTAAAAAACTAACAAAAATAATGGGCGGTCGCATCTGGCTGGAAAGCTCGCCAGGGGAAGGATCAACATTCTTTTTCACTTGTACATTCCGTGCTGCTGTTTCCGATCCTCTGCCCATTTCCGAGAAGCCAACTCCTGCCACCAGTTGCGAACTCCTCACACCTGCCCATATCCTGCTTGTGGATGATAATGAGGACAATCGCAACCTTCTTTCCCTTTACCTGCAGGATACTCCGTTCACCCTTACAACTGCAGAAAACGGCAAAGAAGCAGTAAAGATTTTCATGCGTTCACGGTTTGATATTATCATTATGGATATTGAGATGCCGATCATGGATGGCTATGAAGCGACAAGACAAGTCAGACAATGGGAAAAGGAACAGAAAATGGAAGCTACTCCCATTATTGCACTCACAGCCCATGCCTTTGTACGCTTTAAGAAAAAATGTATGGCAGCAGGCTGTTCTGACTATCTGACCAAACCTGTTCGCAGAGACACCCTGCTCCATACCATTGCCACCCATCTCAAACAGGAACAAATCAACTCTCCGCTGAAGAACAAAGAAACACCACACAAGGCTCTAAAAATTCGCCTTAATCCAAAGCTCAAACAACTTATCCCTAATTTTCTGAAAAACAAGCGCAAGGACGCAAAACGCCTGCTCCAGACTATTGACACGGGTAACATGAAAGAGTTACGTAAACAGTCACATACCGTAAAAGGCACATCTTGGATGTATGGATTTCAAGAACTGGGAGACCTCTGCCTCGCCCTTGAACAGGCCGCAAGGGACAGAGATTCAAACCGCGCACATCAGCTTGCCTCGCAGATCAAAACTTACCTGGATGAAGTTGAAATATCGTACGATCAGTAACTTTTATTTATGGAGCAAAACAAGGTAATGGGAAGGAATGAAAAAATGAAATCACACCCCGGATACGCAATACATCATCCGCTTATCAGCGATACTTACAGGTAAAAGAACAACGGCGCATTTAAACATATGCAAACAATTGACTTTGCAATTTACCATCCTTATTTTAAGTTTAAGATAATTCTGGAAGGATTAAAAATTAACTCTATATTCTGGTGCTGCTACCATGGCGAGCTTTATCCAACATTCGGTAACTCACGCCATCATGATTACCGGCTTTGTCTTCATGATGATGGTGTTGATTGAATATTTTAATATACTTTCCAGGGGAATCTGGCAAAAAGGACTACGGGGTTCTCGTTGGAAACAATATCTTCTCGCCTCTTTTCTGGGGGCCACGCCCGGTTGTCTGGGTGCTTTTATTGCAGTTTCTCTCTATACACACCGTGAAATCACCCTGGGAGCTCTGGTGGCAGCCATGATTGCCACCAGTGGCGATGAATCATTTATCATGCTCTCCATGATTCCGGAAAAGGCACCGCTGATTTTCGCCCTTCTGTTCTGCACTGGCCTTGCTGCCGGTTACCTTACGGATGCGCTATTTAAAAAAAAAGCTGCAGATGAAAAAAAAGGCTGTAGCCATAAATTTGACATCCATGCAGAAGACATCTGTTACTGCTTTCCTCCCTGGGGGCAACTCAGAAAACAATGGCGCCACTGTACACTGGCACGTGGTATTCTCAGCAGCATACTGCTTCTCCTTCTTTTTGCTTTTTATACCGGCCAGTTGGGGCCAGCATCCTGGAACTGGATGAAGGTTACTCTGCTTATTGTCTCGTTCGGAGCCCTCTTCATTGTTTCCACAGTACCGGATCATTTCCTTGAGGAGCATCTCTGGAATCATGTCGCCAAAATTCATGCTCCCAAAATCTTTCTTTGGACTTTTGGAGCATTGCTGCTCATGCACCTTCTGGTCAACCACCTTCATCTGGAAGGATGGATGCAAAAGAACCAGCTTATTATTCTCCTGATAGCCTGCCTGGTAGGTCTGATTCCAGAGTCTGGGCCCCATCTCATCTTTCTCACCCTGTTTGTTGAAGGGGCAATCCCTTTCAGTGTCCTCCTGGCCAGTTCCATAGTCCAGGACGGACATGGCATGCTCCCCATGTTGGCGGAATCTAAAACAGACTTTTTCAAGGTTAAAAGCATTAACTTCTCTGTTGGCCTGTTACTTGGGCTTTCAGGCTATTTGACAGGATGGTAACATGACTTAAGCAGACATTGGTGTTTCTTTATGACTGCACACCTCAAACTGACTGGAGATATTTAAAAATATGGCACAGACTCCTGAAGAATTGTCCCAGCGAGCTGTACGCTTCTACCATCGTTACGGTGAAGAGCTTGATTCGATCCGGCAACTCCTGCATATTCAACTTGAAAAGTTGGCCCTTGCCTGCACTCTTGAAAATCATTTGCCCCGAAAGGCGATCAAGGTTGTCAGTCGAACCAAAGAGCTCAAGGATTTTTTGCTCAAACTTGAGAAAAAAGGATGGCCGGAATTTTATCTGCCCAGTGAAATTATTCACGACCTCATAGGGGCACGTATTATTTGCTGGTTTCAAGATGATTGTTACGACATGCTCAATCTTCTCAAGCATTCTAAGCGACTCACTCTCCTGGCAGATTCAATTGAAGATTACAATAAAAACCCTAAGGATTCAGGCTACCGAGCCATTCATGTTCTTAGCGACATTAGCTATGATCAGATTGTTCACAAAGGAAATAAACATCAGATTATCACCGGTAAGATGACCTGTGAAATACAGATACGATCCCTGTTTCAAGATGCCTGGGGTGAACTGACCCATCAGATGCATTATAAAATTGCAGAGCAGAAAAGATCACAATACAACGAGCTCGTCTCTTCACTTGCCGATCGTCTTTGTACTGAAGACAAGGAAGCGGTGGCTATAAGAAAACTCCTCCAGAAGGAGAAAGAAAAAATACAAGGAAGTGGTTTTAAAGACAGATAAAGATGGCTCGCATGGAAAACATACTTGTAATCACATCAGGGTAATAAAATGTTTGCGTTAATTTAGATATTGGCATGAAAACAGAAAAAAAGACTTGTGACTATTGAAATAATAATTGCTGTACCTACCGCCCATGAAGAATCTCTTGCTCGAATAATGGACGGGGTCGATCAACTCTATTGTGCAAACATACGCCGTGGCCCACAATTTGCTGTAGCCGCTGCCTACCAGCACTAGGATGATCTTGATAAAATTGACGCTGACAGGATGCTCGATTCATATCGGGATAGAAAGTCGACTCAATAAAAGCAGGTGGATAATTCCTCAACCCTTTATCGTTGCCCTGATGATATACTTCAATTTTCTGCCCGGTAGTAAAGCGTTCTCCATCTTTACCGTAGGTTGTAACTTCTATTCTATTGTCTTCATTGTCAAAACTACGATATTTCTCAATATCCTCACATTCACCATGG
>JAOZQU010000011.1:328-32800 GCA_029932055.1 Desulfocapsa sp. | reverse complement strand
TCTCTGGCCTGTGGTGATGCTTTAAAGCTGACCCTGAAGATTGATAAAGATGAACGCATTGTTGATGCCAAATTTAAAACTTTTGGTTGTGCTTCTGCCATTGCATCTTCATCTGCCTTGACCCTTATGGTGACGGGTATGACCGTGTCTGAAGCAGAAAAAGTCACAAACGACGATATTGCCAATTTTCTGGGTGGCCTGCCCAAGGAAAAGATGCACTGCTCAGTCATGGGCCGTGAAGCGCTGGAGGCTGCCATTGCCGATTATCGCGGAATTATCCTTCCTATGGCAGAAGGTGAAGTCGTCTGCGAGTGTTTTGGCGTGACTGACCTTGATGTTATCCGTGCCATTAATGAATCTGATCTGCGTTCCGTTGAAGAAATCACCAATTTCACCAAAGCTGGTGGAGGTTGTGGCAAGTGTGAGGATAAACTCCGTGATATTCTGCAGGCAACCATCAGCACCACCACTGTTACTCCGGTTCAGATTCAAGAGCCGAAACGGATGACTACTTTACAGAAAATCAAAAAGATTGAGGAAGTCCTTGAGCGTGAAATTAAGCCGGCGCTTAAAAAAGATGGCGGTGATATCGAACTTGTTGATGTGGACGGTGATTTTGTAATGGTTTCTCTGCGCGGTGCCTGTACTAGTTGTGCGAAATCTCAGACAACTCTTAAAGAGTATGTGGAGAAAAAATTGCGGGAACTTGTACTCGACAGCCTGATCGTGGAGGAAGCCAAATAATGAACTGTAATGAAGATAAAGTCATTTATATGGATAACAATGCCACCACCCGGATTGCTCCTGAGGTTGTGGACGTCATGATGCCATTTTTGACGGAATGTTACGGCAATCCCTCAAGTATGCATACTTTTGGTGGTCAGGTGGGGGGCGCTGTTGAAAAAGCAAGAGCCCAAGTGGCAGCCTTGATTGGTGCTGATGCAAAAGAAATCACCTTTACCAGCTGTGGAACAGAAAGTGACTCCACTGCTATTCTGTCAGCATTACAGGCTTTTCCTGAGAAAAGGCATATTGTTACCACCCGGGTAGAACATCCTGCCGTGAAAAATCTTTGTGAGAATTTGGACAGGCTAACCGGCCATAAACATCGGATAACACGTCTGCAGGTTGAAGCAGATGGTACTCTTGACCTGGCCAGGTATGAAGAGGCATTGGCTGAGGATACGGCCATTGTCTCTGTGATGTGGGCCAATAATGAAACCGGTGTGGTTTTTCCTGTTGAGAAAATGGCTGCCATGGCTAAAGAACGTGGAATTCTCTTTCATACAGATGCAGTTCAGGCTGTGGGGAAGATTCCAATGAACCTGAATGAGCTTGATATTGATTTTCTTTCTCTTTCAGGTCATAAACTCCACGCACCAAAAGGTGTGGGTGTTTTGTATGTGAAGCGTGGTACACCTTTTGTTCCTTTTCTGGCAGGTGGGCACCAGGAAGAAGGACGGCGTGGTGGAACAGAGAATGTGGCCTCTATCGTTGGTCTTGGAAGGGCTTGTGAGTTTGCCGGTGATATGATGGAAGAGGAAAACAGCAAGGTAAAGGCGCTTCGAGACAGACTCGAAGAAGGCTTACTTGCCTCTGTTCCCAAGTCCATGTTGAATGGTCATAAAACAGATCGGCTTCCCAATACCACCAATATTAGTTTTGAATTTGTTGAGGGAGAGGCGATCCTGCTTCACATGAACCTTTATAATATCTGCGCATCATCTGGATCTGCATGTACTTCCGGTTCCCTTGAACCATCCCATGTTTTGCGGGCTATGGGGGTACCGTTTACTGCAGCACACGGTTCCATTCGTTTTTCTCTTAGTGTTTATAATACTGAGGCGGAGGTTGATTTTGTGCTTGAAAAAATGCCTCCAATCATTGCTGAGCTACGCGAACTTTCACCTTTCTGGAAGGCGGATTAATTATGCTTGTTGTCGATCCATCCTACGAGATTCAGGACGAACTGGATCAGGCTTCTCTGGTTATACGTTTGGAGGTCTGTGGCCGTATTTGTTATAAGAGTGAAGAAAAAATTGACCGGGACTCTGCTCTGCCCTTTGTGAAAAAAATTGCTGAGCATGGACATAACTCAGTAATGGAAATGGCTGTTGTCACCCTGGCTGTGAAATGCTCAGACGAGCAGTTCGCTGCCTTGCTGGCCTTGGAGCCCAAATATTTGTTTATTGATCGTCTGGATGATGAGATTCTGGTGACCGCATCGATTCGAAGTTTTCGTGAACTTTATCAGCGGGCAGGAAAGACCCCATTGGTTGAAGCCATGGTGGGTTTTCAGGTTGATTCCCATTCGTATCTGTTTGAAGGCATTTGGGATGGTGGGCATGGTCTGCGTGAGGAAAGTAATATCCAGGTCAGAAAACTTGATTTGCAGGAAGTAGAGGGATTGCCGGCAGCTCTTGTCGCTAATCATCGTTTCTGTGGCGTTAAATTAACTGTGAATCGTGCTGTAACCCATGAAATTGTTCGCCATAGACCTTGTTCCTACTTGCAGGAAAGTCAACGATATTGCCGCTACAGCCAGGATAAATTTGGTAATCAGGTGACTTTTATAAAACCCATGTTTTATAAGGAAGGTACAGAGGAATTTTCTCTCTGGCAAAAAGCCATGGAAGATACTGAGAAAATTTACCTTCAATTGCTTGATACTTCCACTCCCCAGGCAGCACGAACTGTTTTACCCAATTCATGTAAAACTGAGATTATTGTCTATTGCAATCTTACTGAGTGGAAGCATATTTTTAAGCTTCGAACCTCTCCTGCAGCTGAACCTTCCATGCGTGAGGTGATGATTCCCCTGGCCGCAGAAATGGAGGAGCGCTATCCTTCTGTTTTCTGATTAATTAGAATCCATACATAACCATCATCCTGAAGCTCTCATCCTTGAAAAAGGAGGGAGCTTTTTTTTGTTCTTCTGTCCCCATATTGACACTTTGTTAAGAATTAGTTATATAGACCATCAATTCTGATGAAGTACAAACTCGTTCTGAGTAAATTCAGGCCAAACCAATTAACTTTTATTCCAAAAGGAGATCAATATGGTTCTTGATCCAACGAAACATGCTGACTGGGAAATTGCAGCAGAAGCAGAATCTAGAATGAAAACTGTTTATGAGCTTGGTGAGGAGCTGGGACTCGATAAAGAAGAAGTGCTCCCCTATGGTCATTATGTCGGTAAACTGGATTTCAATAAAATCATGGGCCGTCTTGGTGACAAGCCTGATGGGAAATATGTTGATGTAACTGCCATCAGCCCCACGCCCCTTGGTGAAGGAAAGTCTACCTGTGCCATGGGACTTGTTCAGGGTCTTGGTAAACGTAACAAATCTGTTGTTGGTGCCATTCGTCAGCCATCCGGTGGACCTACCATGAATATCAAGGGTTCAGCTGCCGGTGGCGGACTTGCCCAGTGTATTCCACTCACCGAGTTTTCCCTTGGACTCACCGGTGATATCAATGCCATTATGAATGCCCATAACCTTGGTATGGTGGCACTCACATCCCGTATGCAGCATGAGTGTAACTACACTGATGAGCAGCTTGCCCAGAGAAATCTCAAACGACTTGATATCCATCCCAAAAAGGTTGAGTTTAACTGGATCATGGATTTTTGTGCCCAGGCACTGAGAAATATCACCATAGGTATTGGTGGTAAGATGGACGGTTTTACCATGCAGTCCTCTTTTGCCATTGCCGTTTCTTCTGAAATTATGGCCATCCTTGCCATTGCCAATGATCTTGCTGATATGCGTCGTCGTATTGGAAAGATTGTTGTTGCCTATGACAAACAGGATAGACCCATTACCACAGCAGATCTGGAAGTAGATGGTGCCATGACCGCATGGATGGTTCAGGCTATTAATCCTAATCTGATGCAGACCCTTGAAGGTCAGCCAGTCCTTGTTCATGCCGGACCTTTTGCCAATATCGCCATTGGCCAGTCTTCTGTTATTGCTGATCGTGTTGGTCTGAAGATCGCCGATTACAATGTTACTGAGTCTGGATTCGGCGCTGATATCGGATTTGAAAAATTCTGGAACCTTAAATGTCGTTTCTCCGGCAACAAGCCAAATTGTGCAGTTGTTGTTGCCACCATTCGCGCTCTTAAATGCCATGGTGGTGCACCGATTCCAGTTCCTGGTAAGCCAATGCCTGAAGAGTATGGCAAAGAGAATGTCGGCTGGGTTGAGGAAGGCTGTAAAAACCTTCTCCACCACATTGAGACCGTTAAAAAAGCTGGTATTAATCCTGTTGTTTGTATCAATGCATTTTTTACTGATACTGACAATGAGATCAAGGCTGTTCGTAATATTTGTGAAGCTGCCGGTGCCCGTGTTGCCCTGTCCCGTCATTGGGAGCATGGTGGTGATGGTGCGCTCGAATTTGCTGATGCTGTTGTTGATGCATGTGAAGAGCCCAATGACTTTAAGTTCCTCTATGACCTTTCCGATCCCCTTGAGAAACGTATTGACCTGATTGCCCGAGAAGTGTACGGCGCAGATGGAGTTTCCTACACACCTGCAGCGCAGGCAAAATTGAAACGTCTTGCCGATGATCCGGATATGAAGGAGATGGGAACCTGTATGGTTAAAACTCACCTCTCACTGTCCCATGATCCAACCCTTAAAGGAACACCAACAGGTTGGACTCTGCCCATCCGTGATATCATGACCTATAAAGGTGCTGGATTTGTTGTCCCTGTAGCAGGAGCCATCAGTCTTATGCCTGGAACTGCATCTGATCCTGCATATCGTCGTGTAGATGTGGATGTTGAAACCGGCAAAGTAAAAGGTGTGTTTTAAAGATAATATGTAAGTAAAAACAGTAGTTAAGCTGTGCTCAGTTCTTGGCTATTGCTTGTGAGCTGGGAAATAACGGGTTAAGAAAAGATAACTTTTCTTAACCCGTTTGTTTTTTTAGAAAAAAAGTTGTATCGTTATAGAGAGTTTTGTGGTTGTGCAGGCAGAATTGTCGACAGCTCTTCTTTTTACCATTTTTCATTCTCAACACCTTATTAATGAATATGGCTGTAAAACAAAAACATGTCCGAAAAAAAAGTGCCCTCAAAGGAACTGTGAAAGACCGTTCCGGTGCCGGCAGGACAAAGGTTGGAGAGCTTTTAAGCAAGGCCGGCTACATTACCCCCAGTCAACTGGATCGTGCTAAAAAAGAGTTGAAGAAAAATGGTGGCCGCCTGGGAGCCATCCTTCGCCAGTTAGATTATATCGATGCCGATACCATCTATAATTTTCTCAGCCGTCAGCATAATTTCACCCCTGTCATGATCAGTAACGAGCCTCCTGGTAAGGATGTCGTTGCCCTGATGTCCTATGAATTTGCTAAGCGTTTTATGGCATTTCCTCTTCGTCTGGCTGGTAATACTCTGCAGATCACAATGGCAGAACCAACAGATACAGAGGCTGTGGAAAAACTTCAGGAAGAGCTTGGCAAAGATCTTGCTGTTTGTGTTTCCATGGAGAAAGATCTGGTTGATGCCTTTCAGAAGTATTACGAGATTGATGATGAGGAGGCCAAAAGCTTCTTCCAGTTCTCAGGCGATGACGTCGATGAAGAAATGAATATCACAGAGATTGACGATTTTGGTTCTATTGTGGCTGAAGCTGCAGATGGTTTCGAGATTGAAACCCTTGAGGAAGATGTCGGGGGAGATCAATTTGCAGCAACAGATGCTCCTATCATTAAACTGGTCAACGGTATTTTGATCAAAGCCGTACAGGACGGGGTTTCTGATATTCACGTTGAGCCCTATGAGAAAACCATGCAGGTTCGCTACCGTAAGGATGGTTCACTCTTCAAGTCCATGAATCTGCCTCTGACCATTAAGAATGCCATGGTGGCTCGTCTGAAGATTCTTTCAGATCTTGATATTACCGAGCGTCGTATTCCCCAGGATGGTCGTATTAAGATGCGACTGGGTCGTAATCGTTCTGTTGATTTTCGCGTTTCTACTCTTCCCACCCTGTTTGGTGAATCCGTTGTCTTGCGTATTCTTGACAAAGCCTCGCTGAATGTCAATTTGACTAAGCTGGGTTTTGAACAAGATACTTTTGATGCGTTAAAGCGTTGTCTCAAACGTCCGCAGGGCTTGCTTCTCGTTACAGGTCCTACTGGATCAGGAAAAACAGTAACCCTCTATTCTGCCTTAAACTCATTAAATGCAGAAGATATCAAAATTCTCACCGCAGAAGACCCTGTGGAGTTTAACTTTAAGGGAATCAACCAGGTTAACGTACATGCTGAGGTCGGGATGACCTTTGCTGCAGCGCTGAAGGCCTTTTTGCGTCAGGATCCTGATATCATTATGGTTGGTGAGATTCGTGATATAGAAACAGCGGAAATTGCCATCAAGGCTGCCATGACCGGGCATCTTGTTTTTTCTACACTTCATACCAATGATAGTGCAGCCACCATAGGTCGTCTTATTGACATTGGAATTCCCTCTTTTATGCTCGCCTCATCCATTACTATGGTTCTTTCGCAGCGATTGGGTCGCAGGCTTTGTCAGAAATGTAAAAAACCGGAGCAACACGATCCCCAGGATCTTATCAGCATGGGATTTGACGAGGAAGAGGTTGATTACGTGGTTACATATGGCCCTGTTGGGTGTCCTGAATGTAATGGCCTTGGCTATAAAGGACGAGTTGGCTTTTTCGAGCTGATGGAGGTTACTGATGAGGTTGCAAAAGCGATCAGTGCTGAAGTCCCTGAAGATCAATTACGTAAGACCTCTATACAGGAGGGTATGGTGCCACTACGGATGGCTGCCATTGAAAAGGTCCGACAAGGTGTTACCAGTGTAGAGGAAACTCTGCGTAGAACTGTTGCCCATGAAGAAAGCCTTCCTGCGTATCTGGTAAATCCTGATGTGGAAAAGTATGAAGAAGGGGATGTTATAATCCGCGAAGGAAACACAGACCTGGATTTTTTTAAATTGTTGCGAGGTGGGCTTTCAGTTGTGAAGGGTGGGAAAAAAATTGCAGAACTCACAGAACCTGGAGAATATTTTGGTGAGATGGCGGTTTTGTCCGGCGAACCTCGAAACGCATCCATTGTTTCGTTGGGAAGGTCAGCTATTAAACGATATCCTGGTGATAAACTGGATGAAATCATAGCCAATTATCCTGATGTATCCGGTCATCTTTTTCGAGCTATGGCAAGCCGTCTCCATAAATCCAATCAGATTATTGTTAAATTGGCTGGCGCAGGAAGCCGAAAGGCGTCGCAACGTTCATAAATGACAGTCAGTCAAGCCTTCTAGGTAAATTGCTTCCCGGTCATTAGTCCAAAAGTATTGTTCACCTGATTTGTTTTTAACCAGAGAAGCGCTTAGTTATCCCTCTCACCTATGCAATTAGACAACAAACGAATTTTGATCATAAAACCCAGCTCTCTTGGTGATATCGTTCATACCTTACCTGTGGTTCACGCACTTAAACGATGCTTTCCAAGTTGTTCTATCGGCTGGATAGTACAACAAAGCTTTTCTTCTCTCCTGAAAAGTGTTCCTAGTGTTGACACAGTGTACCCGATACACATTCCCTCTACCAGTGATCCACTGGCTGGCCGATGGGCCTATTTCAAGGCTTTCAAAGCAATGATCACAACTCTTCGGGAATTGCGTTATCAATTTAACAATAATTCGTATGATCTGATTCTGGATCTACAGGGTTCATTTCGCAGCGGATTGCTCGGGCGGACAAATCCAGGCGGCATGCGTATAGGGTTTAAGGATGCAAAAGAGCTAAATAGTCTCTTTCAGCAGGAACTGGTTGCTGTTCCTGACAATGTGCAACATGCACTACAAAAAAATCTTTTTTTTTGTGATCATTTGAATGTCAAAGTAGCTGATGAAGATTTCAATATGGACATACGCTCTGATAATACAGAGCTACAATCATTTTTCCAGGAGCATGGCATTGCATCTGACTCCAAAATTATCTATGCAAACCCTGCTACCCGTTGGCAGACTAAGTTCTGGCCGATTGAGCACTGGGCAAAGCTTGCAGATCGTTTTTCTGCACAGGGAATAGTATTGATTTTTGGTGGCAGCAGCCATGATAAGGCCTATATCAAATCAATTACTCAGTTGATGGATACTCAACCGATTATTGCAGCAGGCAGATTTACTCTACCGCAATCTGTAACCTTAATTCAGCATTCCACTATTTATGTTGGTGTTGATTCCGGTCCAATGCATATAGCAGCCTTGTCAGGTATTCCTGTGGTGGCAATGTTCGGTCCCACCCACCCCTCGAGAGTTGGTCCTTATGGTGTAGAGCATTACATCGCACGTACAGAGGATCTTGACTGTTTAGAATGCAGAAAGCGTACCTGTAGTCATCTGAGCTGTATGAAAGGGATAACTGTGGAAAAAGTCTATGATGCCGCAATGTCATTTATTAACAAAAAAAGGAAAAACCTGAACTGAAACCATAAAAAGTGTTGTTACTTATTCAGGTGCCTGCAAGGAAGCAGTAGACACCTCAGATGTAACTGTTTACCAAGGTGGAAAACCCGTGAAAACAGCCCTTATTATCACTACCTATAATAATAGAGAGATGTTGCGTCTGTCCTTAAAAACAGCATTCAATCAGACGCTTGCTCCCACGGAAATCATTGTTGCAGATGACGGCTCTACTTCTGATACTGGTGAGCTGGTTATGCAGTTAAGAAAAGAAACTGAAATTCCTGTGTACCATTGCTGGCAGGAGGATAAGGGGTTTCGTCCAGCCAGGTGTCGAAACATGGCAATGGCGAGAAGTATGGCCGATTACTGTATTCTGGTTGATGGAGATATCATAATGGATGAGCACTTCATTGAAGACCATGTCCGGTATGCTACCCCGGGCTATTTTGTTCAAGGCACTCGGGTAATTTTAAGTCAGAAGACAACAGAACAGATCATTCAGTCAGGGGATATTCGAGTAAATATGTTTGGTCGTAATGTTGGTAACCGTAAAAACTGCATCCGCTCACACTTTCTATCAAAGATATTTTCTATTAAAAATAGTAAAATAGGTGGAATTAAAACCTGTAATTTTGCTTTTTGGAAGAATGATGCAGTGAAGGTAAATGGTTTTAGTGAGGATTTTACCGGGTGGGGAAACGAGGACACTGAGTTTGCATCCCGTTTGATAAATATCGGTATCAAACGACAGAATGTGAAATTCAACGCTTTAGCTTTCCATTTGTATCACCAGTCTCAATCCAGGGATTCTCTGGCCCAAAACGATGCGTTGCTTTCGGATACCATTAAGATGAAAAAAAAATGGTGCGAGAATGGGCTGGACAAGCACATCGGAAACTGTGGACACTGTACATGATTGTGACTTGATACGAACCTTAAGGAGTTGGCAGCATGTAGATGTCGCAAGATTTTAGTTCGTCCAATAGCTATGAGCCAATCCCCTATACATCTCAGTTTTGTTTTTGTATTTGTTTGAGTCTGCTTCTGAAGCGAGCAATGACCTTTTTAAGGTTGCGGCGGTAGAAAAATCGTTTGATGGGGCTATTCGGCATGAGTTCTTCTGCGAGTTTTTGACGGTTTGAAAAGGCGTAATCAAGGTTTGTTACCGGGAGATTTTTGTCAAGATGCTCCAGATATCTCGCCATTGCCTGTAGATTTTTTATTCGCCAGTGGTCAGTGTTTTCACCATGGCCATGCTTTTTTTTGAACAGTTTTTTGTTTTGTTTCATCAGTTTGCGTACTGCCCCACTCACCTTTGAAAAACTGCCCTTGCCACGATGGTAGACAAAGACCTTTTCAGTGATCATCAGCTGTTTTCCTGCTTTTATGGCCTTGTAAACAAAATCGGTGTCTTCATAATAGCCAAGTCCAAATTCCTCATCTAATCCCTGTAACTCATCGTAGAGTTTTTTTCGTATCAGTACGCAGAAAAAAATCAGGCGATCTGTCGGATAGTCTAGTTTTGCCGAGTGTTTGCACCAGTGGATTCCCTGGCTCAGAATGGTTTCCGGATCTTTTCCCAAGGTATAAATATGTTGGTCATTTCCACTGTTATTTGTTACCGGGCCCAGCATATCCCAGTGGAGGTGTCTTTCCATAAGGGAAGTGAGACGCGAGATGGCTCCTGCAGGCACACGGGTATCGGTGTTGAGCAGCAGAAAGAGTTCTGATTTTGCAGCTTGAACTCCAATATTGTTTCCTGCTGCATAGCCCTGATTTTCGTCAAGGAATAGTAACTTGATTCTTGGATCCTTCTCTGCAGCCAGAGTAAGTTTCTTTTTTGTGGAAATACCTGAGTTATTGTCGACTACTATTATTTCGATATCTTCAGGGGATTGAGCCAAGCTGTTAAGGCAAGGACCTGTGGTTTCTTCAAAATTTCGGTAAGAAACAATGATAACACTGCAGAGGAGGGGCTGATTCATTATGTGACCTTCAGGAGTTCCTGGATTCGGTCACTGCAGATCAACTCCATATTTTTTTTGATTTTATCTTCCGGCCAGTGCCACCAGGAAAGTTCCATCAGACCATTACAGAGCTCCTGGTCAAAACGTTTTCGTATAAGCTGTGCAGGATTTCCGATAACTATCCCATAGGGTGGTACATCTCGACTTACCACACTGCAGGCTCCAATGACCGCACCTGAGCCGATGGTCAGGCCGGAGAGGATTGTTGCACCATGGCCAATCCAGACATCATGGCCAATGATCAGGTCACCTTTTGTATGGGGATGCCCACTGATGTTTTCAGCTTCAGGCCACTGGTGGGAGAATGCTGAAAAGGGGTATGTTGAGGCCCAGTCAATTCGATGATTACCGCCAAGGATGATGGTTACTTTTGCGGAAATAGAGCAGAATTTACCTATGGTCAGACGGGTGTTGTCAGGATAGGAGCGAATATCCGGGCGCCCGTAGGTATGCTCTCCAATTGTAAAGAGTGGGTTGCTGAATTGTTCCCTTGTAATGGGAGGTTTCTTTTGTGAGTGAAAAAACATCATAACTGACGCAGTTTAATAAAGCTGAACTTTAAAGACAAACTGTTTGGCAATCAGGTTTTTAAAAAGGTCTGTGTAAGCCTTGCGTAATCGCATACCAACAAAGGGAATCAGGCGGAGGATGTCGGAAGGCGCAAGAATACGGGTGTTAAAAAGGATTTTAAAGGGACATATATCCGTAAATGAATATCCAAAATCAACTACTTTAAAGTTGCATTGTTCCAGGAGATCCCGGAAACTTTTAATGGTGAAGAATCGCAGGTGGCTATGGTCAAAGATGCCGTAGTCCTCATATTTCCAGATGCCGCGAAGGAGCTGGAGCCGGCATTTCCAGTGGGCAATGGAACAGGTTGAAATAACCAGACTACAGTTGGGGTGCATCCATTGTTTGAGGCACTCCAATGTGAGTTCCGGTTTTGCAATGTGTTCTATTACCTGGGACATGAAAATGATTTGAAAGGGGCCATGGTCGTCGACATGCTTATTGATTTGTTCACAGATCGTGCAGTCTTCAATCATCCCACAGAGTATGTCAAGTCCACGTTCACTTGCTATTATGGCAGGTTCTTTTTCAGTCTCTATTCCTAAAAAACGACAGCCTTTTTTCTGAACCAGGTATTCCCCCATGTAACCTGTGGCACAGCCAATTTCAAGAACGTGGCTCCCAGGTGGGATCATGTCCAGTTGAATCCGGTCAATATTGTTGGGTTTAAGTCCCTCGTAGTTGAATGTATCCTTATGGTATTTCAGCATGATTTTCTTGATAATCCGGGCCGCTTATTGTGATGTTTCTTTGCAGACAATATTGATCCAGTTGTCCCAGAAGTTGGTTGAGTAAAGCTTTTGGTGCATTAAAGCAGAGATCCTTTCTCAATCCCCTGATATCCCGATCTTTCATTGAATGAGTTTTATACCAGTTTAGTTGGCGAACATCATCAAAATCTATCAGGTAGAGTTTTTCATCTTTAAAAATAAAATTAGCCAGTCGAATATCACCATGGATAAGATGAAGAGACTTAATGGTATCAATAGTGTCAAGGATAGACGCCAGTGCAGACGCTGCTTTTTCAGGAGAGTGACTCACTTTTCTGAAATATTCTTCTCCCTGAATTCCTTCAATATATTCATATAAAAAATATGAAATACCCCGTAAAGGACCGAAACGTTTCTCGATGTAGGCTACTGGTTGGGGAATGGAAACATTATTTTCTTGTAAAAGTTTGGAATAATACCAGCTTCGGCTTGATTTTGTTTGACGGAAGTAACGTTTGAATTGCTGCCAACGTGATTTGAAATTATGACGCTTAATCACGAGTTTTCTGTTATTGACTTCGATTATACCTATCCTGGATTTGAAATTATCCTGAAGGATTAAGGTGTCAGGTGAGCAAAGAAAGGAATCAGGATTGTCAAAAATGATCTGTAACTCACGTGAATAAAATTTTTGTTCACAAATCAGTCGAATGTTGAAATTGCTTTTTATGAATAAATTATCAGCCATGAAGACAGCCTTGGTAGGTCCTTTGAGAAATAATTTGCAGAAAAGTATCATATCACAGAAGGTTGGCGTGAAAAATCTTTGTATAAGAAGGCACTGAAAAGAGAGAACAGTAATCCGGTTACATGTACCTGCAAATATGATTCAGCCAGCATGATAACCAGGAAAAATACAGGAAAAGCCTGGCGTAGCGGAGTGAGACTATCTTTTATTCTGAATGCCATAACAAGTTGACAGAGAAAGATGCTGGCAAGAGTGATGAAACCGGCAAGACCGAATCGAGCTGATATTAACAGGTATTGGTTGTGAGGATTATCAGTATCAGGGATGGTTGGTGAATTGATCTTGTTAATTTTTGCATATTCATATGCAAAATCACCGGTTCCCGTTCCAATGAGCAAGTTCTCCTGTATGAGTTGAAGACTGTTTTGAGCAAACCAGACTCTCAGGCCAACAGAGGTGATCTCGTATGATTTATGTTTTTGCATTTCAGTAAATGCCTGATTGGTACGGTCTCTAAATGTAGAGGAGCATTGATATGTTGCCGTTATCAAGAGTGGTATAAGCAGTAGACTAGCCAAGAGTTTTGTTTTGGATATCCTGTAAAAATATTGGAAAAGTGTTAATACCAGAAGAACAAAGAAGACTATTTGACCAGTACGACCCGCAGTGATGAACATGTTACAGGAAAGAAAAAGGAAGAGAGCAATTTGTAAGTATTTAGCAACAGGTTTGTTGCTGCCGAACAGCAGATTTTGCAGGATAATATAGCATGCCAGAGCCAGCATTGGATTGTACGTCACATGAGTTGTACCCTCAGTGGTGAAAACTGATGAGGGAGGAAGGGTGATGATACCAGATAAAACCAGATATGCTTTGCAGGCCATAAGGAATATGGCTGATACAAAAGCAATCATATAATATTTTACGTGTTCTCGTTTTACCAGGGTGAGAAAAACAGGAAAAAGAAGCAGTTTCCACTGTTTTTTTAGAATATGGATTCCTAAGCCCAGGTTTTCACTATAAAGCAAGCCAATAATATGGAGAAATAAATACAGTAAAACTGCAATAGCAACAGGGTTATGAAATATCTCGGTGGTTTTTTCTTTCATTCTGCCTGATGACAGCCAGAAAAGAAGCAGAAGAATAGCCAGAACTGATCCAGCAGATGTCGAAAGAGGCAGAGCAAAGGCAAAAAGAATAAGGAGCGGTGACGCGGCAACCGCTGTTTTCTGGGTAAGTGAATTCATAGTAAAAATCTAAGTATATCTGCAGGTTGTGGGAAATGCTTAAAATTTACATTAATCTTGGTAAACATTCGGGTTAGAGCAAAAATAGTGCTAGAACCCACCAATTGTAAATGTTTGGATAGTGCCCCAGGTTCGTTCGATTCGCCTTGCGAGCTATATTAAGTCATATGTGAACAAGGCGAATCGGACGAAGATGGGGTGCTAGCCGAATATTTACATTAATCTTGGTACTGCATGTTATAGAGAGTCTCATACTCACCTTTGAGGCTGAGAAGATTGGTATGAGTCCCTTCTTCAATGATCCGTCCATCTTTTATAACAATGATTCTATCCGCATTTTTGATTGTTGAAAGACGGTGGGCAATAACAAAGGTGGTACGATCTTTCATGAGGTTTTCCAGAGCTTTTTGTACTTCACGTTCTGATTCTGTGTCAAGTGCAGAAGTGGCTTCGTCAAGTATAAGAATGGGAGCATTTTTCAGGATAGCCCTGGCAATGGAAAGTCGTTGTCTTTCACCTCCTGAAAGTCTGATTCCGGATTCGCCGATGACTGTGTTAAAGCCATCAGGGAGTGCTTCAATAAAAGTGAGAGCATGAGCTGCATCCGCCGCTTTTTTGATATCTTCTTCTGATTTGTTTTGGTCGCCATAGGCAATGTTCTCACGAATAGTATCGTTAAACAGTATTGTCTGCTGAGTGACAATTGCAATTTGATTACGTAGTGATTTGAGTGTGATGTCTTTGATGTTGACACCGTCGATGAGCAGGGAACCTTTTTCGATGTCAAAAAATCTGGGGATAAGGTTGGTAAGAGTTGATTTACCTGAACCGCTCGGACCAACAATGGCAAGGATTTCACCGGCTGGTACTGTAAGGTTAATATCCTTAAGCACAGGGTTTTTGCCATCATAACTGAACTGCAGATCCTGCAGAGTGATAACTTTTTCAAAGGGTGCCAGGTCGTGAGCGCCTGGCTTGGATAGAATATCTGGTTTTTGATCAAGTAAGCCAAAAATTCTGACTGCAGCAGCTAGCCCTTCCTGAATAACAGCGTTGATTCTGCTGACTTTTTTAATCGGTTCATAGACCATTATAAGGGCTGTAAGAAAAGCAAAAAATGTGCCTGGTGTTGCGTTGCCGATTATGACTTCTTTTCCACCGAACCAGAGAATAAGGGCTATTCCAATACCGCCAATTATTTCCATCAGTGGATGCTGGATACAACGGTATTTTGCTCTTTCTAGCATGGTTTTAAACAATTTGCTCACTTGCGTAGAAAAACGTTTGGATTCATATTGTTCCATGGTAAACGCTTTGACAACTGGAGCACCGGTGATGGATTCGTGCATGATATTTGAAATTTCAGCAGTTTGTTCTTGCATCATGGTACTGATTCGCCGAAATATCCTGCCGAATCTAACAATGGGGATTGCAGCAGCCGGTATCAGAAAAAAAGAGATCAGGGCCAACTTCCAGTTCATGGTGAAAATCACAATAAGAAGAAAAATAACCTGAAAAAAATCACGCAATAAGCCCACAACCGCTGTGGATATTGCGGCCTGCATGAGATTAATGTCGGTAATAACCCGGGAGATTAATTCACCGGTGGGGGTTTTGTGAAAAAAGGAGAGTGATTGCAGATGAATATGCTCAAAAACCCTGGTGCGCATATCGCGGATTACTGTCTGGCCAATTTTTGCCAGAAGAAAATAATTCAGGCCATAAAAAAAACCTTTGACTGCAAATAAGGCAACAAGGGCAAAGGGAAGAATAGCTAGAAAATAGGCACTTTTTTCAAAAAAGATCTTATCCAGCAATGGTTTAACCATATATGCCTGAGCTCCACTCAGTCCTGCAACCGCGAGTGCTGCAAACATGGCAAGCATAAATAGGAACCTGTAGGGGAGGATAAGTTCATACAGGCGGGAGAGTACGATTTTATTCGACATATATTAATGAAGTTAAAACTGAAGTTAAGGATTATGAAAAAAACATTCATACTACTCTTATTCAGAGGTAGAAATAAAGTTGTTTTTGTGTTTGGGGATGGTAATACTTGACTTACAACAATGCTGTTATTTCTGCCACATCAGCAGGGTCATCTACACTGGGTGAGTCGTGATTTGTTATAGTTACCTGTATTTTGTGGCCACCTTCAATTGCCCGTAACTGCTCAAGTTTTTCAGTGTTTTCAAGCACCGAGTAGGGAAGGTTGGTGAAGTCCTGAAGAAAAGAATTTGAATAGGCATATATTCCAATATGCTTATAATACTGAGTGTTCAGGACGTTGTCTCTATTAAATGGGATTGTTGCTCTTGAAAAGTAGATGGCAAAATTGTTTCTATCAACTATTACTTTTACATTATTGGGATTGTTGATTTCTTTTTCATCCGTCATTCCATAAGCGAGAGTGCCCATTGTGAGCTCCGGTGTTTTCAAGAAAGCTTGTACTAAATCGTTGAGGCATTCCGGTTGCACAAAAGGCTGATCTCCCTGGATGTTGACAACGACATCATTTTGTTCAAGTTTCAATGACCTTGCTGCTTCTGCCACCCGATCCGTTCCTGAACTGCATTTTTCAACAGTCATGATGACATTACCACCAATTGTCTGAATTGAGGTGCGAATTGCATCGCTATCAGTTGCCACATAGACGGCATCAATCAATGTACTTTTTTGTACCTGTTCATACACACGTTGAATCATTGTTTTTCCTTGAATATCAATAAGTGCTTTTCCGGGAAATCTTTTGGATCCAAAGCGCGAGGGGATAATTGCGATAACTTTCATATGTAATTGTTTACAGCGTTTGTAATAGTATTATTTGTCAGTTCACGATTTCATAGCAAATCTACAATATGTTGACAGGATTATCTACTCCCTACCTGGCTTTTTGTCAGCTTTTCATGAGTCAGGCATTCAATATCGGTCTGTAACTGTCAAACAGTTACAGATATTCCTTGATTTTGGCAAGCAACGAGGGATAACTGATTTCGAGCATGCGGGCAGCCATGCTTTTATTGCCGTTACTGGCTTCAAGAGCCCTGGTGATGAGTTTTTTTTCAATGATTTTTTTTGCCTGTTTTAGCGAAAAAGTACCCAGCATTTCATTTATCTGCCTGTCAGCTGCAGATTTTCCGTGGGATGCGCTCAGATCATCGGCTAGAATCTGATCTGTTTCAGCCATGACGGCTGCGCGTTCCAGGCAATTTTTTAATTCTCTGATATTTCCTTTCCATTCCTGGCCAAGAAGAATCCCCATAGCCTCAGACGATACTCTTGTGATGCTAAGGTTCATTTTTTTGTTGAGCATGGCGAGGAAATGTTCGCAGAGGTGGGGGATATCTTCTTTTCTCTCACGAAGCGGGGGGAGGTGCAGGGTGAGAACATTGAGGCGGTATAGCAGGTCTTCACGAAACCGTCCTTCTGATACTTCCTGATCCATATCTCTTGCAGTTGCTGTAATTACCCTGGCATTAATTTTCCTGCTTTTTACACTGCCCACCGGTCGTATCTCGTTTTCCTGGAGAACACGTAATAATTTGACCTGCAGTCCAAAGGGGAGCTCACCTATCTCATCGAGAAAAATGGTACCGGAGTCAGCTTCTTCAAATAATCCTTTACGATCATGGTCTGCACCGGTAAATGCCCCTTTGACATATCCGAAGAATTCACTTTCAAGGAGATTCTCTGGAATACTGCCACAGTTGATGGCAATAAATGGTTTGTCCTTTCTGGCAGAGTTCTGGTGAATACCTTTTGCGATAAGTTCTTTACCTGTCCCAGATTCACCGGTTACGAGGACAGTGGTGTCATATTGGGCTACTTTTTTTGTAAGTTTCAAAAGAGAACGCATTGACCCCGAATGGGCAATGATTTCCTGAAAACCGTCAGTTCCCTGTAGCTCTTCCACCTGTGCTTTTAAGCGAATATTTTCTTTCTGTAATTCGAGGTGTGCATTGGCTTTTTCAAGAGCCAGAAGGATTTCTGCAGTTTTAAAGGGTTTGGTTATGAAGTCATAAGCACCGGATTTCATGGCTTCCACGGCATCATCAATAGTAGCGTAGGCAGACATCATAATAATAAGCGGCTGTGGTACGTCATTATCCAGGGCTTTCAAGAACTGCAGGCCATCCATTTTTGGCATTTTCAAGTCGCAGAGTATAAAGGGAAATGGTGCTTTTTTCTGAATGGCCAGGGCTTGTTCGCCATTTTCTGCCATGGTAACTTGATAGCCAGCTTTGCTGGTGACAACAGAGAGCATGTGACGCATATTCTCTTCATCGTCAATGATAAGAAGACGCTTTTTATCTGTCATACATTCTATCCTTGCTGGGGTGATGGATTAGGTTGTGAGTTAAGAGGCAGGGTGATGCTGATCGTGGCACCCTGGCCAGTTTGTGATGATACAGTGATCTGGCCTCCTGAGTTTTTGATAAGATTGTGAGCCACGGCAAGACCTAAACCTGTTCCTTTTCCAACCTCTTTGGTGGTAAAGAAGGGATCAAATATGGCGTCTTTATGTTCAGGTTTAATCCCGGTGCCGGTGTCTTTGATTGCAATTATAATAACATGCTCATTATTCTCTGATACTTTGTTCTCTGTTGTGAGGGTGATTGTTGCATTGGCCTTGCCTGCTGTTTCTTCTATGGCATCAATGGAGTTAAGGATACAGTTTAAAAAAACCTGTCGAAGACCATCACTATTCACTGTGACTTCAGTGTTTGTTGCTGAAAATTTGGTGAAATAATCGATTGGAATAGTCGTTTTTTTGACACGAATCGTGTCAATCAGGTTTTGCAGGAGAGTGTGCACATCAACTGTTTCAATAGATGAGGCAATAGGGGATCTGGATAGATCGAGAAGATTTCTGATAAGATTATTGATACGGTTAAGTTCCTGAACTGCACGGGTGCAGAATGTTTTTCTGTCTTCATCACTTAGTGAACTGTCGGTGAGCAGATCAAGATAACCCTGAATGATACCAAGCGGGTTACCGATCTCATGGGCAAGGCCTGCTGACAGCCTGCCAATGGAGGCCAGTTTTTCAGTGCGTAGCATCTCGTCCCGATTTCTTTGTAACTCGTCATTTGCTATTTTTAGAGACTCAACCGTTGATCGGAGTTCCTGTTTGTCTCCATCTATTCTTGTCAGCAGGCGGTTGAGGCTAAGAGAAAGCTGGGTGAATTCCCCCAGACCTTCTCCTGAAAAAAAACTGGTGTCGCTGAGATCCGTGCGCGAGTCTGCAAGGGACGAAAGGCGTTGAATTGGTTTAATAACAAGATGTACAAGACGTGTGAAACCAATGGTTGTGAAGATAAGAACGTTAATAGCCAGATAAGCAAAAAATATTTTCTGTGCCTTACGAATGGAGCTGGAAACCTGTTCCAAAGATCGGATTAGAGCGATAGCACCTTGATTTTTCTGGTTGATTTGAAAAGGAATGGCCATCAGTAAATATTGTTTTGTCATAAAAAAACCATTCCAGGTCATTCCGGAATAGAGTGTTTTGGTTTTACCGTCGGCAGAAGCTTGTTTAAGGATAGCAGTGAGGGGGAGATCCGTCGGGCATGACCCATGTGATTGGATGGGGCTGATTGTATCATTTTGCCATTGGAGGCAGGTAATGTCGTTTTTATGAAAATAGTTACTTATTTCTTTAGTGAACGGCTGTGATGCTGTGGTTTCGTCATCAGTTAAAATGGAGGCAGCCGCCATATGGAGGAGCTTGTCGCTGATCTGTGTCTCCTGTTGGATTCCATTACGCTGCCAGAGCATCAGAATAACAAAACCAAACAGAAACATGCTGACAAAAAGCAGCGCGGAGAGAGTGAGCCCCAGTTGGACTTTAAGAGTATGCATGCCAGAAGATGCCCCGAAGGAAATGCCCTTGGGGTGCAGAAGACAAAAGACAGAAGTCAGATAGGGGCGATTGTGTGAAGGTTTTCATTGTATTGGGTTTTTTATGGGTATATTGAATGATAGCAGAAAGAGAGCGGAAAAAAAAGGTTGAAGGCTAATGCTGGTTCTTCCTTCCATGGTGATCTTTTCCGGAAAAATAATTGAGCCAGGAGGATGTCCTGTCAAGAGACCAGTCCTTAGGTGGCAGAGACTTTAAGGCATGGAGATCATGGCAGTCAGGTTCTCTGCCACGGTGATAGCTGCGAACCCAGAAACAGAGTCGCTGGTTCGGGTAAACTTCGCAAAATCCATTTAGGGAGCCACCACAAGGTCCGTTAACCATTCTTTTGGGGCAGCCGGATTGCGGACAGAGGTAGGCTGATTCAGCAAGAGTGCAATCTCCGCACATACGGCAGTGGAAGAGAAGTTTTTTGCAGAGATGTTCAAACATGGTATACAAGCGGTTGAAGCATTGATTCTTCATTGCTGCCAGGCTGATTTTTTTTGCAATAGGAAAAAGGATTCCTGTTTTGTTGAACACCTGCCTATGTACCAGGTCGTTAACGCTGAACAGAAAGGGAAGCTTGCGCTTTTTGGGAGTACGCCGGCAGTCTTCATGGAGATACCAGGTGAATGGCTCAGGAAAATGTACTTCTTCCCTTTGCCCTTTCCTGTTGAATTCTTCAGCTTTGTCCAGAAGAAATGATATTTTGTCAAAGTCCAGATTGTTGCCACCCAAATGTATCCCTGCGTATCCCATTTCACGCAAAGCTGCTATCATCTTCGCGGCTCGCAGTAGTCTGGCCTCTTCACCTTTGTCTCTACTTTGGGCTTCATCTTCCATATGTTGCAGGAGTTTATCCGGCAGAATAACTCCCGGAACTCTGCCCTTGTTCATGACACGGGCAACAATCAGGCTTGGCACAAAAACATTGGCAATAATGGGAATGTCCAAATGCTGATCCCTGGTCAGGCGTATAAGTTCATCGTATTTTATCATGTCATAGCCAAGTTGACTGATAACAAACTGAGCACCGCATTGGATTTTTGTGAGCAATTTTACATATTGCCAGACCTGTTCGGATTCAAGAGTTTTAAATGGCGAGACTACGCAACCAGCAAAAAAGTCGATTCTGGGAAGATCCATTGCCTGACCGGGGGCACCTTTTTCAACAGCTGAGTGATGGCGAAGATGATCAATAAGGCTTAGAAGCTGCGTAGAATCGAGATCAAAAACAGGCATGGCCTGGCCATGATATCCGTAGCGTGGATAGTCCCCCCCAAGGACAAGAAGATTGAGAAGATCATGGCGATGACATTCAAACAACTGGCTTTCGGCCATGTTGCGATTTTTGTCTTTCAAAGAAAAATGAAGAAGTGGCGAGATTCCCATGGCTTGGATGTCAAGCCCTAGAGAGGTCGGAGCCAGAGCCGGGTGCCCGCCGGGATTGTCAGTGATTGAAAAAGCTTTGATTCGGCCATCATCTTTTGCATTCTCAGCAAGTTCAAGGATTTTATCAAGCTTTTTGCCACCGGAGCCACGACCTGGAACAAGCTCGTACGTGATGGTGAATTCCTGTTTATTGACAAGGGACTCACGAAAAATATTGGTGCTCGGCTGGGACATTAGTGGGGTTTCCTGTTTTTTTCCTTGCATGGGGTTCATGACAATGAATACATTGTATGCATGAATGATGAAAATGAAACAAGAAGTTTGATTGTAATTGATGGACTGTTACGGGAAGTCGGGCTTGTCGGCGCAAGGGAACATGATCTTCACATAACTACTCTTGCTGGAGATGGATCCAGCAGGAGATTCTGGCGGATAGGTCACGCAGATAAAAGTTTATGTCTTGCTGTGGCTCCTCCATCTGCTGATACAAAGGATCTGGCCGAGGCTGGATCAGCAAGACTTATTGGATTGCATCTATTGAAACAAGGTGTTCGGGTGCCGGCCCAGTACGGATGGGATGAAGAAACCGGGATCTTGCTTTTTGAAGATCTGGGTGATTGCAAGCTTCATGATTTTATTCTGGAAAAACAGAGGACTGAAGACTTTCTTCCGAAGATCAGTACATTGTATAAGCAGGTAGTTGAGGGCTTAGCCAAGATGCAGGTTCGAGGCGCAGAGAACTTTGACCCTGATTGGTGCTGGGATACGCCCTGTTATGATAAACGTTTGATGCTTGAGCGTGAATCCGACTATTTTCTTCGCGCATTCTGGCAGGATTGGCTTGGTCGGGAAGAGCCTTCCGGCCTGCATGAAGAGTTTGTGTGTCTGGCAGATCAGGCCGCCTTGATTCCCACCGGCTTTTTTCTTCACCGTGATTTCCAGTCACGCAATATCATGCTGCACAGGGATGAACCCTGCTTTATTGATTTCCAGGGCGGACGTTTGGGACCTCTGGGCTATGATCTGGCTTCTCTTCTTCTTGATCCCTATGTTGCACTTCCTGATGATTTTCAGATTGAGTTGCTGGAAATATATCTGGATCAATTGGAAACGCTTACCCTGGTGGATCGCAGGAAGTTTATCGATGAGTATTTACTCTTGGCTCTGCAGCGAAATCTGCAGATTGTTGGTGCCTTTGCCTTTCTTTCAAAGCAGCGGAAGAAAGATTTTTTCAGCCGGTTTTTAAAACCTGCACTTGTTTCTTTGAATAAACTTTTGGATTGTGAAATGTTTACGGATATGCAGGTGTTGAAAAAAACGGCTTCTACTGCGGTGAAAGATTTTTAGTGGAAAAAGTAAAACATATTCAGGTTAGAGTCACCTGAATCCTTTTGACATTGGCTCATTCGAAAACCGCGCTGCCCACTGGTCTACTGCAGCGTTTCTTGTTGTTTTTCAAATCTCCAATAACGTATTATGCGTGTAATATCAGGCTGATCCATCTCGAATTGACTGGATGAAGGAATTATACGCTTTAGTTCCTTTTTTATACTCACGATAAGTATCCTCCAACCGAATTGGCTGCAGTCCGGTGGCATCTAGCCACTCTTTATTACTTGCCGTAGTGCCCCGAGTCATCATATACATTGTATCAGTATCCATTTTATAAAGGATACCAAAATTGTATAGAATCTTTTTTGGTAACTTTTGAATCAACATTGTTACAAATTGTGCTGCCTTCAAAGGAACGGGACAATAAGCAATCTGACTTTTTTCAAGGGCTGCTGATGACATGGCAAATACCTGTTTCCAAGTCATAGCAACAGGACCAGTTGCCCAAAGAATTGTTTGTTCAACCGGATCCTTCTTCATTAAAAGGCGGGCTATGCCAATGGCAATTTCCCGATTGTGTATAGGTTGAATCAGTTCATTTCCCACATAAAAAATAATTGGAATTTTAGCAATTTGCTCAAGCAGTAAATTTCCTCTCTCCGGTTCATAAACTACATTTGGTCTAACAATTACATAAGGCAAATCTTTCAGGGAACTAAGTTGTTCTTCAAGCTTTTGTTTACTTGCCGGATAAGGAATTTTATGACAATCAGGCCAATCAACTCCGGTGGTTGATATTTGGATAATTCTTAGAACATCTCCTCCCTGCCGATTCTTTTGGCTCCCATGATAGCTACGCATTGCCTTGAAAAGGGCCATTGGTGCGGTAACATTGACATTTTCTAGGGACTGGCCACCAAAGCTATTGACAATACCAACATTATTTACCACAACATCAATATCATGTTCTTTCAGACGAGCCAGCCACACATCAGACTCAAGATCCTTATTCATATCTACTTTAAGGAGTTTAACACCTGGAAAAGCAATTTGACGACCAGCCTTTTCCATATTTCTCACACCGCAAATAACCTGAAAACCAGCCAGTACCAACTCCTCAACCAGTACGGGACCAAGAAACCCGGTTCCTCCGACAAGCAAAACTTTTTTCTTTTTATTTTCACTCATCTTTCGTCTTACTCCGCAATAATTAATCTAAGAATAAACAATAAGACACAAATGCAATATTTTTTACATCTCTGTCAAAAAATAAAGTTTCAGACCGTACTCCTGCAACAGAATGCGCCCTAAACATAACCAATCCCATTCTTTACATAATACGAAACAAAGGATACTGCTTTTAAAATTGTCAGGTTACAAGTTCCACCAAGGCACCTAGACCCCTCGAGGGGTATAACTACCTTATTCAAAATTTTTTTTGAACAAAACAAGGAGCTATTCTGAACGGCACTAATGAGACAATCAGTTCACATGTACTCATCTTCTGATTTTGTGTGTAAGGCTCTTATTCTTGCGAGTACTGGTGGATGACTGTAATGGAAGAAAACCATCGCAGGATGTGGAGTAAGATTTGATAAATTGGCAACAGAGAGTTTTTTAAGTCCACTGACCAGCGCTGTTCCACGACTGGGAGGATCTGCAGCATAACGGTCTGCCTGAAATTCATGCTTACGGGAAAGGACGTTAACCGCAATTTCAAGAAGAAGATTGAACGGAGAAAAGATAAAGGAAAAAAAGATCAACGCACCATAGATAGAGATGTGCTCCATTTGAAAAGCTTCAAATAGGTTTTCGTTCCCAATAAAAAGAGAGAGGAGGAAAAAGAGCAGGCCTGTATGGCAGATGGAGATTGCCATCATTTTAAATATATGTCCATGTTTATAATGCCCCATTTCATGAGCAAGGACTGCTACAATCTCATCATCATCGAGTTTTTCAAGAAGGGTATCGTAAAAGACGATTTTTTTGAATTTACCAAAGCCGGTGAAAAACGCATTGAGTTTACTTGACCTTTTGGAACCATCCATAGTGTAAACACCCTGGATGTTAAATGATGCATTTTGGGCAAAGGCGAGTACTTTTTCTTTTAATGTCCCGTCTTCAAGAAGGGTAAATTTGTTAAAAAACGGCATTATCAGAACAGGTGCAAGAAATTGCAGAGCAACGCTGACAAGTGTGAGTCCTATCCAGCAATAGATCCAGGCAAAATCGCCAGTAGTCTCAAAAAACCAGAGGATGAGGTAAAGAAGCGGAGTTCCAATGAGTATACTGAGGAAGAGTCCTTTTACAATATCGGTACAGAATGTTTTTATGGTGGTGTTGTTAAAACCAAATCGTTCTTCTATAACAAAGGTTGAGTAGAAACTAAAGGGAAGAGTAAGTATTGAACTGAGCAGGAGGAGAATAGCGATGTAGAGTATGCCGCTTACAATTGATCCCTGTTGAAAACTGCGGATAAAGATATCAACCGAGTTGAATCCTCCGGCCAAAAGGAAAATGAGCAGAACAAGTGTACTGGCAGTTGATTCCACCAGCCCAAATTTGCTTGTAGCTCTGGTGTACTCCTGAGATTTACGATATTTTTCTGCATCAATTACATCCTGAAACTCCACTGGTACTTTGTTTACCAATGCCTTGATGTTCAGGTAGGATATGACCTGTTCCAGAAGATAATTACCAAGAAGGATTATGATTATAAAAAGTAGCCAGTTGTTCATTTGCATAAACATGAACGATACTTTTGGTACCGTAGAATCAGAGTTTAGTTTTTGAAAAGAATTTCGTGAAGGTACTAATTGCTTGGAGTCTGACTGTTGGATGATGGTAATCGCCCAGGTACCGATTTAAAATCGATACCAGGGCAAAACCGCTGTATGGTGCACCCAGCAGGATTCGAACCTGCGACTCCCAGGTTCGAAGCCTGGTGCTCTATCCAGCTGAGCTATGAGTGCCTTTTAAATGATGTCAGGCACAGCATTTTGCCCAATCGTCCTTGTCCGCATAGGTTTACTATTGCGGGCAAGGACGATTGAACAAACCTGTGCTGCACCTGACATCATTTAAATGAAGTTTTGATGTTACGTTGCTGATGAAAATAATCTACAAGTTGTGTCTTGTCAATTGCTATCAGGGGCGCCAAAGATTCATCCACCGCAGGTGATACGGATGGATTCCGCTTTTTCACTGATTCCTTTTTTCAGAACTTCATGGTTGTAAGCATCTATTACATTTCGGCGTTTAAGCATCCCCACCACCCATTTATTCTCAAGATCTTCAACCACTGGAATTTCATCAATTCCTTTTACATCAAAGAGTTGCATTGCTTTGTAGAGTGAATCATCAGGAGTAAGCATGATCACATCACGGCTGCAGATACCTCCCACCAGGTAGCAGACTCGTTCTTCTTCTGCTCTGTGGAGGATACCTTTTACATCCTGCATGGATATAATACCTGTCATTCTGCCTGAATCATCCACAACCGGGAAGTAAAAGCTGTTTTTGGCCATCCTGAAAATTTCAAGGAGGTGGTTTATATTAGCACGTTCAGAAATGAAATCCACATCTTCAGAAATGGCTTTGCCCACACGTGTGGATTTCATGATGGCAGCTTCACGACCTTCGTGAATATCAATGCCTTCTCTGCTGAAATCAACGGTATCAATAGAATCATGCTTGAATTTTGTGGCAACCATGGTTCCTATGATGGATGTGAGCATGATCGGGACAATAATCATGTAGTTGCCTGTCATCTCAAAAAGAAGAAAGATGGCGGTCATCGGCGCATGGGTGGATGCGGCAAGAAAGGCACCAATACCAACAGTGGCATAAGCACCGGGATCTGCAGTGAGGGTGGGAAATAAAATATTGGCCACATGACCAAAACAGCCACCGATCATTGCTCCGATGAACAGAGCGGGTGCAAAGACGCCTCCCGCGCCCCCGGAACCAAGAGTAACGGCTGTGGCAATAATTTTCAGAAAGACAAGTGCGAGAAGAAGAAGAATAGCACCTTCTCCATTTAAAACAGTTTCAAGAAATGGATAGCCATCACCCATGATTTGTGGGTAAAAAATTGCAATGCAGCCAATAATAAAGGCACCGGTTATGGGTTTGAGTTGGGGGTGAATGGGCAATGCATCATATTTATCACGCACCCAGTAAAAAATATGGATATGGCAGACAGCAATCAGGCCAATTATAAGCGCCATCAGGCTGTAAAGTGGGATCTCAATGAAGGGGTTGACCATTTCATAGTGAGGGATGGGAAAAGCCGGCATTCCACCGTAATAGGCTCTGGTAACAACGGTTGACAGGGCAGAAGCAATGACCAGAGCACCAAAGGATGTAATTTCAAAGGTTCCGAGGAGGACAATTTCCGAGGCAAAGAAAATTCCGGCAAGCGGGGCATTAAACATTCCGGCAATGCCGCCTGCAGCACCTGCTGCTATATAGACTTTCATTCTGCTGCCTGAAACTCTGAAAAATTGCCCAACCTGAGAGCCGGCAGCCCCGCCAATGGCCGCAATGGGCCCTTCTACGCCGGCAGAATTACCCGTACCAATGGTAAGTGCCGTAGAGACAATCTTCAGGGCAATGGTTCTGGCTTTAATATACCCGCCTTCCAAGTTGACCTTGCGAAGGAATTTAGTAAAACTGTAACCATTTACCTCGCCGGGAAATTTGAGCGAGAGTGGGATGAGCAGAACCATGCCAAACATTGGAATCAGTGGAAGAAGAAGGAGGTGCCAGCCACCTTGGTCAATGCCAAGTAGATCTTTACCACCATGAAGAACAAACGTATCCACCCAATGCACTGTAGTGCGGAAAATAATATTGCACAAACCTGCCAGAAGCCCGATAACAGAGGCAATGATCATCATGCCGGTGTTCTCACCTGGCATGAATTTTTGAAAATTTTCTTTCATTGTTTTTCCGGCACCTTACAGCCAACTCCTGCAGCCTGTTTAAGAAAGAAATCATCCGTCATCCCGGCGATGTAATCACAAACCATGGCAGCTGGTGTGTGGGAAGTCAGGTAGGTTGAGTCCATATCGGTCATAATATCAACATGTTCTGTGGCGTGGCCATTTTCCAGTTGTTGCAGGTAGTGATCAAAAAGTGTCTCGTAGCAATTTCGGATAAGAGGCAGATTTGTTTTTGTTATGGGATGGAGATAGATATTTTTATAGTTAAATACTTTTAACTCTTTCAGGTGATCCGCCACCTTGCCGGAAAAACCGATATACCCTATGCCGTCTGCTTTGTTTGTCGGGATGAAGCTATTAGCAATGAGATCAGTTACCAGTGTGTAAACAATTTCTCCGTTGGTGCTGCCAAGCTGCTCTCTACATGATTTCGGTATGTCGGTACGCTTAACAAGTCCCAAAAGAATGGCATCTTCAATGTCTCTACCAATATAGGCTACTGTGTCAGCCATACGAACCACACAGCCTTCAAGGCTCATTGGTGCCAGTTTACACTTAGGGTCGTTTCTTTTCTGTTCAAGTTCTGTGTTGAGCGAAGCAAAGCTTTTGCCGGGATTTGGGGCAATCCTGTTTGCATGAATCTCTCCATCGTGGCAAAGGATACCATCAAGGGTTTGCAGGCTGAGGTTCCAGCCACGTCCTTTTCGTTCCAGGTGATCAAGAAATCGGACGGATTGAATATTGTGTTGAAAGGGAGGTAGCCCATGCGCAGTGCAAAGATCAGCAAGGAAGTTTTCTCCATCATGGCCAAACGGGGCATGGCCAATGTCATGACCAAGTGCAATGGCCTCAATCAGATCTTCATTGAGACTGAGAAATCGGCCAATCGTTCTTGCGATTCTTGAGACCAGTTGTACATGAAGAACCCGGTGGGTAATATGATCATTTGATACCAGACAAAACACTTGAGTTTTATCTATATAGCGAGTGTAGGCTCTGGAATGGATGATACGGTCGGCATCAAGACTGAAGGCCTGTCGGTATCCACTACGGTCTTCCTCTTTACGACGTACAGCCTGGGTACTGCGGGTGGCGGTAAAAGAGAGCCTTTCGTCTTCTATCCTGTTTAAATAATTCAGGGTAGGCAGGAGTTTTGTGTGTGATGGAGTTGCTGGCATCGCTGTTGTTTCAACGTGGTTACAGGAGCAGGAAATTTTTCCCAAAAGAATTTATTATACCAGACTAAACAGAAAAAGCACGTTTTGACACGTAAATCCCATGAAAAAGTGAGGCGTAGTGATTATGCCCAAGTAAGAAAAGATGCTTTTCTTTCCAAAAGAGTGTGTTAGAATTATGCAATTTATTGATTGCTGAGCTCATTATATTTGTTAACAGGAGAGGTAACGTGAAGATTTCCATTGAATATTGTACCAAGTGAAACTATAAACCTCGTGCTTCCAGGCTGGAAGAAGAACTGAAAAAAGAATTTGATGCAGATATTGAGTTGATTGCTTCGTCAGGCGGTGTGTATGAAATTATAGTTGATGGGAAAAATATTTTTTCCAAGAAGGCACTGCGTCGTTTTCCTGATGATGGAGAGATTGTTAAACTGATACAAAATTGACCAGGATAACGATAAAAAGTCGGGATAAGGACGTACTTATTTTTTGGTTGGTTGAAAATTACAGGAAGAGATACACTCATTGCAATTATTTCTGGTTTTGCCACGTTTGCAATAATCAGCAAATCCCTGAAGCAAATCATTTCCGCCTCTTGGGCAAACTTGCAGAAAGTCAATAAACGAGATCATACGGGAGATAACTTCCGGTGGAGCAGCATGTTCTACTTTACAGGCGCCTTCTTCTGCTGTTTTGTCATCAATGGCCAGGACTTCAATGAAAAATCGTTTTAAGGCGTTATGTCGGAAGATCACATCTTCTGCTGTTGTTTTACCGATGGTGGTCAGGGTAATGGGCTCATAAGGAGCGTAATTGATCAAACCTTTTTTGGAAAGGGTACGAAGTGCCTCTGTTACTGATGCTCTACTTACATCCAGGCTAGTTGCAATATCCTTGCTTCTGGCAACTTGTTTTTTAACTATTATATGATAAATGGCTTCAATGTAATCTTCAAGGCTTGCACTGAGGAGAACAGTTTGAGTGGACATGGTAAGTTTATCTCATGAATTGTAAGGATGATTCCATCTGACAAATCAAGTTTTTACAAAACCATCAGGGGAAAAAATGGATAAGGCTTAAACTACCTTTGTTTGCCTGGATCGTCAAGTTTGTAGACGAAAGAAATGTGTATATGCGTAAAAAGTACAAGTAAATATGCTCTGTGAATTGAAAATTGCGAATCTTGCCTTAATTGAGAGTCTTCATCTGGATCTCTGTGAGAATGGCGGAAACGGTCTGGTTGTAATGACCGGGGAAACCGGGGCGGGGAAATCCATCATGCTCCGGGCTATTCATTTGCTTACCGGTGGAAGGGCCTCCGCTGACTGGATTCGTAATGGCGAAGAAAGCTGCACGGTGGAGGCTTTGTTCGAAATTCCTTCCGCAAATACTTTGCTGCATAGTCTGTTTGTCAAACAGGGGATAGATGTTGATGAAACATTAGTCATGAAACGGGTGGTCAGTCGAAAGGGAAGAAGTCGAATGTATATTAATGGCTCTCCTTCCACTGTAAAAATGGCTGCAGAGCTTGCAGTAAATTTGCTGAATGTTGCCAGTCAGCACGATCATCAGCAGCTGTTGCAGCCCTACTTTCATCTTGATTTTCTGGATACCATGGGGGAAACATGGCCTCTCAGGCAGCAATTTGATGGGCTTTTTGGCAAGTGGCAGGAAAAACGGGATGCTCTACAACAACTGCTGAAACAGGAACAGGAAAAAGAACAACGCAAAGATTTTCTGAAATATCAGTTAAAAGAGATACAAGATATCCAACCTGTCCCAGGAGAAGATGAAGCCCTTGCCGAAGAAAAGAAAAGGTTGAAAAGTGCTGATACGTTGATCAAAATCAGCAGGAAATCACATGGTCTTTTTGCAAATTCTTTGCTTGATGGCTTAACTCAGATTCGTATGGATATGGGGCAGGTTGCTGAACTTGATGTGGATGCTGAGGATCTGGCTGCTGAACTTGCAGGTTTTAGTTATCAGGCAGAAGATCTTGTTGTGAAGTTACGTGAATATCGGGATTCGTTGAATAATGATCCTTACCGACTGGAAGCAGTAAATGAAAGATTGAATGAATTACAAGGGCTGAAAAGAAAGTATGGGAATACGCTCGAAGAGGTTATCAGCTTTTCCCAGGAAGCTGAAACTGAATTACAGCAGATTGAAAATCTCGACAAGGCTGTGATTGAGTGTGAAGCTGAAGTACAGAAGCTTGAAAACGATCTCTGTTCACAGGCTGCATATCTTTCAGAACAAAGAAAAGAAACAGCAGGAAAGCTTGAAAAATCCATGACAGAAGAATTGTCATCTCTTGCCTTTAACCAATCCGGGCTTGAAGTGCGTTTTCAGGAGCATGATAATATTATGGATGCCTTGAGGCAGAGTGGATGGGACAAAGTAGAGTTCTTTTTTTCGGCAAATCCAGGTGAGCCGCCACGTCCTCTGGTAAAAGTGGCATCCGGTGGTGAACTTTCCCGCCTGATGCTGGCTTTCAAATGTCTGCTTGCCAAAAAAGATATGGTGGAAACAGTGATTTTTGATGAAGTGGATGCGGGAATCGGCGGTGAGGCAGCCGAAGCAGTGGCCAGAAAAATTCAGGAACTCTCCAGCCATCATCAGGTAATCTGTATTACCCATTTGCCGCAGATTGCAGCACGAGGTACCACCCATTTTCTAGTGGAAAAGGGTGTGGAAGGTGGACGAACCCAGTCAGGGATCAATCTGTTAGGGGAAGGTCAGCGTGTTGACGAAGTGGGCAGAATGCTTGCCGGGGAATCGGTAAGCGAGCAGACAAGAGCATGGGCAAAAGAGCTTTTAGGTAAGGGAAGGGCGAAAGGATGAAACAGATTACAGCGCTTGCCCTGTTTTCAGGTGGCTTGGATTCAATTCTTGCTGCCAAACTTGTTGCCTCTTTAGGCGTTCGAGTACTGGCTGTAAAATTTGTAACCCCATTTTTTGATTATGAATTACTTGAAGATCCTGAAAAATATAAACAGGAGATCATGGAAAAATATGGACTTGAAGTAATTCTCCATGATCTCAGTCACAACTACCTTGAGCTGTTACACAACCCATCCCACGGATTTGGTAAAAATTTTAATCCATGTATTGATTGTAAAATTTTGATGTGCTCGCGTGCAAGAGAGATGATGGCAGAATGCGGAGCATCTTTTTTGATAAGCGGTGAAGTAATTGGCCAACGACCCATGTCGCAGCGCCGGGATACCATGCGGGTTATAGAACGGGATTCCGATAATGATGGACTCTTGTTACGACCTCTTTCGGCAAAATTAATGGATCCCACAAAAGCGGAAACAGAAGGTTGGGTTGATCGTGATAAGCTGCTTAATTTTAGTGGTCGTGGCCGGACGAGGCAGATACAGCTGGCAAAAGAGTTTGGTGTCACGGATTTTCCAGCACCAGCCGGGGGGTGTATCCTTGCTGATCCTATTTTAAGTGAAAGAATTGAGAAGATATATAAAGGCGATTTTGTCATACAGGTGGCGGATATTAAAATAAGTGATATTCGTTTGTTGCTTGTGGGGAGACAGTTTGAGTTGTCAGGTGGAGGATGGTTGATTCTTGGCCGTAATGAAAAGGAAAATCAAAAAATTGAATCCCTTACCGAAGACGGCGATATCCTTTTGCACATGCCTGAGCACCCTGGCCCCACCGCATTATTACGTGGGAAAAATGATGTTATTTTCAATGATGAGTCACTGCATCCTGTATTGTACAAGGCTGCAGATTTGGTGGCTCGTTATGGTAAAAAGATAAAGGGTGAAGATACTGGTGTAATTGTTGAAACAGAAAGAATGGGGAACGGTTCAAATTCGCTGATTCATGTTTTGTCACATGGATTAGTAAGTGGAGATGATGCGTAGGTGGGACTATTTGGGAAATGATACGTTAGAAATGGTTGTTAAAATGGGCGGGCGCCATACGTATATTAAGCGATTAACTGGTAC
>JAOZQU010000011.1:0-318 GCA_029932055.1 Desulfocapsa sp. | reverse complement strand
TAGTTTGCATACACGTTACTTGCAGTGGTGGTTCCATTTATATCATCAATTATCTCCAACCTGTTACGTGCTCTCCAAACTTTGTTTGGTCTAGACTTGCAGAGTTAGCGGTTTTACACCTTTATGGCGAGTACAACGCTGCCATGGAAAAGATTGTGGCAAGCTATGTGGGGAATAATTTCGTCACTAGCTACAAAAGGGAAGTGCAGGCATATTCACAGACCGTTATGTTGAAAACGGTGAAGCGCCAGGTTCGAGTTGTTTGGGTTTGTCGGAAAACACGATACGTTGCTCTCATGACCACAGGTATGACGTTCT
>JAOZQU010000348.1 GCA_029932055.1 Desulfocapsa sp. | reverse complement strand
TTGTCCCACCATGTATTGTGTCATGTAGTTATAAAGATCGCTCTGAACATTTGGATGGGGCTCATTGTCGGCGTGGTCGGATCTATAGCTTGAGGTGGAATATATGGAAGATGATTTTGATGGATTGTTGGATGATGACCCTGCCCTTGATTACATTCTCTATGAAGACATGGAAAAGAAAGGAGGGCAAAAGGGTGGTGGCTGCTTGGGGGTAGTGGCAATCTTGATTCTGCCATTGGTAGCGGGTTGCTGCGGGTTGATTCGTTGGGCGTGACGGTGTGGCGTAAAAAGACAACAATTTCAGTGAGTTGTCGGGCTGTTGACAAATTGTGAAAACAATACTACACTTAACCTTACTAAATTAACGCAATGAGAGCTGTGATGCAAGGAAAAAACAACGTTTTTCAAATATAATTTTCACATCTCGTATTTAGTTGATAATACACAACAAATGAGGTTACGATGCAGTGTGACGAGTGTTCCTGTTGGACGGTGTCTGAGTTTTCTTATGAAGAATTACATGAGAAATGGGACGAATTAGTCGGTGCAACCATTACTCCCGGCTATAAAAAACGTTACGAGAAAGAGGCCAGAAATCTTAATATACCTGTAGATGAAGTCACACTATCTTTCAAATATTGTTTAAAGGGCAAGTTGAGCAGATTTTATATCGTGAAACATTCCAGTGATACCAGAGCCTGTAAAAAAGTAACAGATTGTCCCGGATTTACTACAGCAACAATAGGAGTGAGCGAGTTTCCTGTTCCCAGTCCTTTATGGGCTATATGTATGCAGGTGGCTCACGGGCCATGCCGAGTAAACGGACACACTTTTTATCCTGGGCTTCGTGAGCATTGTTACTCTCGCATTCCTGCTCATGGAGCAATAAAACCGTTACTTGTTAATGATGGAAGGTGTGACATTTGCGGTAACGACTTCACCAGAGGTGTCGTAGTCAAAGAAGTAACTCAATTCTGCTGCAACAAACACTATCTGCAGTGGTGGAAAGATCGTCATCCCAAGTTATATGACAAATTGAATAGATCCCGTTGATGGTTAGTATTCAGGCTTCTCACTCTGGAATACATCCATTCTGACAGAACTGGTAGCTGTTAGTACAGAATCTGAAGTTTCCCGAAAATGTTTCATGCCGCCATCCTCAATAACGTGGTTACAAACGAATTAATAACCGAGTTGCGTGGAACCGGGCAAAGTATTGAAAAATTATCGTTCATGGCCGCTTTCGCTACCTGCCTGCGGACATCTGAAAAGGCGAAATGGTTTCGATCTTTAACAGCATGTCTCCGGTTTGGAGTTTTCTCCAACCTGCAGGCATAAACCCAGGTCAATGTAGTGGCCATCATACAGAATTCCAAGTGGTTTGTAACCGCTACCGCATTTCTGGTTTGGGTTTCGGCACTACCGATATCCCTTTTTAGCTCTTTGAAACAAGCCTCTATTTTCCACCTGGCGCCATAGTATTCGATAATCTCTTCGACCGATAAAGTCAGGTCGGTGGAAAATAAGGCTACCCATCGAGCCTTACGGTAAACCCAGACAACTCGTATCCGACATTTAAGGCTTTTAAGCATGACAACTTTGTCGTACGCCTGTACCGTTCGTTCTTTACCGTAAAGATTGACAGTGCATTCCTGCTTCAACATCCGCTGTCTGCATGCAAGGGTAGATGTTGTGCCAAGGTGGTGACCATATTTTTTGGGACGGCCTCGCCTTTTTGTCGTTGGCGCCGATGGCTCGTCAAACAAATTGTTGTTGGAACGGAGCCGGGATATTATATGAACCCGGTCTCCCAATTCTTTGTGCAATGGTTTCCACATACCGTTATTGCCAAACCAGGAATCTGTCGCTACCAGAATATTGGACTCCGGAAACTCAGTTGCGATACCACAGAGCATGTCCACAGACTGCTCATGTTTACTACGGAACGTAACATTTTTACCGTTGTACTTAGGGCGATTTACTTCAATATCCTTTTTGAGATGATAGTAACAGTGACTCAGTGGCAAGCACGCCCAGCGACCTTTGATTATTTTAAGGAGTCCAATGGAAACAACATTTTGCGCCCAAGGATATTTTGATTGATTCTGTTTAGCCGCATGATCGAAGACATTAGCACATCCAAAAATCTTCCGACCTGTCTTAGGGTTGATAAAATCATCAAGGGCTACAAGTAACCTCCCGTTGGTTTCTGGTTCTGGAATAAGTTTCCACATCCTGCTCCAAAGCCTGTTCCATGGAATCTTCGGTGATGCCATAAATCGATAATATTTTTTCTTTCTGATAGAGAACCCGAATAAGGTTTCAAGTGCTCGAAGAAGATTGGACGTTCTTGATGAGGTGAATGGAAGAATGATTGCGAGCAAGGTATATACGAACCATGGCCCACGCTCCTCACTTTTTCGGGAATTTGCAAATTCTTCTTTGAGTTCACTGAGTAATGAATGTAGTATGTGCATGCGAGGTCCTTGTTATGATTTGTTTTTTTGCAATTACAATATACCACAACTTGGCCTCGCACTCACTATTAACTTGCTGTTTTTATAACAAAAAGATCAATCTGGTGAAAAAAATCCGAAAAATTATATTCAATAATATCAGCAGGTTACGCAACCACTTTTTTCATCGGCATGCTTGTACCATTGAGTATTCTCTTTGAAACAACTTTTTCTTACTTGGGGTTGACCTCAAATCACTACCGCTCAAAAACGGGAAACTTCAGTAATGAAATGAAGCAGGTAGGGAAAGATTACTCCAAATTCACGGAGGTGGAACAGTATGATGCCAGGCACTCTGATTTTCGTGACCTTGAAAAAGAGAGTGATACTGTTCTTGATTCTCTTGACTCAAGTTTCGGGGTTGACCAATAAACAACGGAAAAGCGAGTCAACCAGTTAAAA
>JAOZQU010000347.1 GCA_029932055.1 Desulfocapsa sp. | reverse complement strand
ACGCTGGCACCATGGAACATTATCCGTTCGGATGTAAAAAAGAAGGCTCGAATTAACTGTATTAAACACCTTCTTTCCACTATGGACTATGAGGATAAAATTTCAGATAAACAGTTACAATGCGATCCCGAAATCATTGTGTCAGGAATTGATGAGCTTCAGCATATGGAACAAAACATTATGAATCCGGATAATTTACACGGATAAAGAACATTCAGATAAAACAAGAAAAGGCTTTGGAGAACTTGATCTCCGAAGCCTTTTTTTATTCAATCAGATAAAATCCTGAACCAGTGCATTAAGCTATGCAATGATACTTTGTTACTTAAAATGATCTCCAAGGTATGAACAGCCCACAGGTAAGCGTTAGACTACGAGGGGCAAAAGTACCTTGTGGATGTTTGTAACGTAGTGATTTAAAGATTGAATGCAGATTTTCTTGCTTTTCATAACAGCTTTTTAATAGTGACAAGTTCGTAAAAAGGTCTCTGCTCCGTCATTCCGGGAATGACGGGATAGCGAAAAGTTTGAGTTTTTACGAGTCCATCAATAGTAAGATACTAATATTTTCATTTCAGCTCCAAACTTAGTATGCTAGAATAGCATATTTTATTGTAAGGATAAAAAATCCAGTTGCTAACTATGTTACTGCACTGCAGTTAAACTGATATCATCCTGCCTGCCGAACATCATTAAAAGTTACAGGGATGCTTTTCGCATCCTTAATGTTTACGAATAATTATACGTTTCATCAATACGTTACACAGAGAGCTCTTTCATGCTTAAAACTAAATTACAGACAGAACTTCAAAACAAAGTCAATAAAAAGATAGCGCCGTTATTTTCCAAATACGGCATGGATTTCAGTAACCTTGAGTCCAGTATGAAATGGAAGCCCATTGTCCTTATCATAGGTAACTACTCTTCCGGCAAATCAACGTTGATTAATGAAATCATAGGTACGGATATCCAGCGCACCGGCCAGGCCCCCACCGATGATGCATTTACCGTGATCACCTGTGAAGGAAGTGACAAGCCAGATGAAGTTCCCGGCTCCACGCTCATTAATGACGACCGCTTACCGTTTGTAAAATTTAAGCAATACGGTGAAAAACTTACCTCCCACTTATGCCTGAAAAATATCGATTCACCTAGATTTGAAAACATGGCCATCATTGACAGCCCGGGTATGCTGGATGCCACAACAGAAAAAGACCGTGGCTATGACTACATGGAGGTACTTGGTGAATTTGCCAAAATGGCCGACCTGATCGTCCTCATGTTTGACCCCCATAAAGCAGGAACCATCAAAGAGACCTATTCCGCAATACGAAATACCCTGCCTGAAAAATCCGGCGAAGACAGAATCATCTTTGTCATGAGTCGGATTGATGAATGTGACAACATCAGCGACCTTGTACGTTCTTACGGCACACTCTGTTGGAATATGTCCCAGATGACAGGCCGTAAAGATATTCCCCATATTTATCTCACCTATTCTCCTGATATTGCAAGTTCTCCCAAGGCTGCTGATCTGTGGCCCCAGGAAAGGATAGAGCTCATGGAGAAGATATATGCCGCCCCCGGTCTTCGAATCAATCATATATTGGAAGATATCGACCGCCAGGTTCATGAGCTGCAAATAGTCTGCGAGGCCGTGACCGAATTTACCCAGAGGGGTAGAAAACTCTTTATGAAGATAGGAAAAATAACAGTCGGCCTTGGTATCGGCCTCTTCTGTTTTGGTGATGTCTTGACAAACAGCCTTATTTCTCTGCCACAGCAAACCCTTATATCATCATTACGGGGAGAAGGATTTTCTTTCACAAACCTGATTCTTCCCCTCATTTTTCTCTGCAGTGCCCTGGCACTAGGGACTATTATTTTTAATAATTTTGGATTTAAAAGGCTTCTCCAAAAAACTCTCTCAAACAGCAGAGACCTGGTAAATCTGGAAAATGAATACCGCAGAAATCTCTGGGACAAAATGTCAGGGAAAGCCGATAGACTCTTAAGAAACAAAAAGGCCAATGATATTTGGCAGGGACATTCCGGTAATCTGACCAAAATAAGCCGATTCCTTGATAGTGATCTGAAAAAATATTATGAGAAATTAAGATCTTAATGGTTGACAAAGAAGTCATCTGCTCCGTCATTCCCGCGTAGGCTGGAATGACGGAGCAGATGGAGAGTTTTTACGACGCCATCAATAGTAAATCTTTTTCATCAATCTTTGAATTTGTGGTCTTATGCAGACGGTCAATGACATACTGGATATAGTGTTTTACAGGATTTTTAGTCCGCTGGTACTTTTCATAAGAGATCTTTTTGATCTTCTCTTTCTCGACAGTTTATCTGCTCTCCATGTTTCCCCGACCGGTCAGGTCGTGTTTGTTGCCATTTGTACAGTCCTGTTTGCCTTCTCTCTACGATGGTGGCTCAATGTCGATGCCAAGGAGAAAGTTTTTCGCAAAGCGTTTACTGCTCAGAAATCGAAAAGGGATTATATTGGCATAGTCGATGATAAAAAAAGCAGGGATGAAATGTATAAATCGGCTGACCAGACAATTGATGAAGGTTTTAACACCTATCTTGCACAGCACTATTTTCGCTATGTTTCGATCTACCTTCTCCCTCTTTTTCTGGTTATGTCCTGGCTCAACCACAGCCTGGACGAAAGCATTCTAACCGTTGTTTCAGGCCATGCCTATCTCTTCCTTCTTCCTTCTCATCCGCTTGGCATGGAGGGCGTTTCTGTCACAATGCTTTATTTGCTGGTCTATGTCGTTGGTTTGATCATTGGTTTTCAAATAAAAAGACGATTTTTCAGGAAGGCTAAATAGTGATTTTAAAGCTGGTTGAGACATAACTATTCAGCGTGTTGTTGTTAAGGCATATTATTTCAAAAAGCACGTCATT
>JAOZQU010000346.1 GCA_029932055.1 Desulfocapsa sp. | reverse complement strand
ATAAATTCAATTTCTGAAGTTCTGCCGGTCCATGTGACAATGTTTGTATGTTCGTAGGAGTATAGTTCCTGCAGAATAAAATTTTCAGCAAAATATCCTTTGTATGATCCGTAATCGTACCTCATAATACTTTCCGGACTCAGATTGTTCATGGCTCCAAGCAATCCGGTGTCAAACAGGAACAGCTTGAAACTGTTTTCAATAATCCCGGAAGTTATTGGCAGGGCAGGGTGGAGGTTGACATTAACCTTTAGAGCTAGACCTGCCTTTATTAACCAATCAATAGGATCTGCCAGGTCTTCATAACTTCTGTATCCCTTGGAAATAACATCCTTGAACTTGAATTTTTTTGATTTTTTGTCCTGAAAACGAGAGAGTTGTGATGGAATTGCTTTAAAAACACGGTCAATATGTCTTGCATTTGTGCTACCGGAATATTTGGAAAAATCCCTTTCATAATGCATGAGAAGTTGATGCTGCAAAGCACGTGCTGCCCGGAAGGCGGCAAGAGGTATTTCTTTTTGGTCAGCGTAGACTTGAACAACCTCTGGCAATCCTCCGGTGACAAAAAAAGTTTTTAACTGTTCAAATAGTTTTTGATGGTAGATCGAATCAGTTTTTCCACCCTCAAAATCTTGGAGAAATTTTACCGACATTTGCTCGTTCGTTCCTGCAAGGAATTCTTCGAAATTCAATGGGTACAAAGTGAGACAGGTAACCTTACCAACTGGGAATGGTTCTGTGCTGCTTGCAACTCCAAGGTTCGACCCGGCAGCAGCTACTGCAAGCTCAGGCATGTTCTGACAAAAATATTTAAGTGCCGTTAACGCCCGTGGCACGGCCTGTATTTCATCGAGTATCAATATATCTATTTCGGGATCAATAATTTGGCCAGATATGAAACTCAACTTGTCAATTATGGTTTTGGGGTTAAGCGAAGATTCCTGAAAAACGGGTAGTAAATCATTTCTTTGTTCTTCCAGGTCGAAGTAATGGCAGGTCGCAAAATGATCCTGGCCAAATTGTTTGAGCAAATATGTCTTGCCGACTTGTCTTGCTCCTTGTAACAGTAATGGCTTCCTGGCTGATTTGTCCCGCCAATTAAGTAAGCGTGGAGTGATGTGTCTTTTCATGGTTGTACACTTTATGGAAGGTGGTGGAGGTATTTGTATGGAAAAAATACAATTGTATGGAGAAAATAGCAATGAAAATGTTTGCCTTTGTGAAGGAATCGAGAGTCAGAATTATGAGGAGCTGTGTTTCTGTGGCAAAAAATGCTACATTTCACTAACTGAGAATGTTCAATCCGTCGGGGGTAAACTCTTCTCTAATCCGCAATTTCCGTGTGTGGATTTGTGTGAGAAAAAGGTTCCAAAACCTGCAAAAATGAACAAAATATGAAAAAATGTGGAATTTATATTTGGTTAAATACCGATAACTTGCCGCAATTGATGAGGTTGCGAAGCCATAGAGGTAGGGACTACGAGTCAAGGGGTGCAGGTTCGAATCTTGCCTAGTGTACCAGTTTTTGAAATGATGACCCATAAGAAAAAGGATTATCAGTTTTTACCTTTTAAATCACAGGGTGGTTCTGACCAAAAGTGTTCCGGTAACCCTGCAACAAGAGGTTTGATAGATATGAAAGATAAAAATAAAAATCCTGACAGTACAGATATTACAGAATCTGGTGAAGAAGAACTTGCCATACTGATAAAAGAAGCTGGTAAAACGGCTCGTGCACGGAAAAAAAGCAATGGATGAACATTTTCAAAAACTTCATATGGCAATCATTGGAAATTTGCCTCCTGAGCAATCAATCAAACTAGTATGAAGCCGAATCTTATTGTTGTTGCGGGCCTAATGGTGTTGGTAAAACTACCATCACTGAAAAAATGAAAGTGAAAAAAATGAACCGTAACATAATACACGAGCCAAGGCTTAGCATCCACCTGGTATCGTTATGTGTTGCCTTGATGCATATGCGCATTTTGGGAACATGGATTTCCCTGTTCGAAGGGGAATCTCGATGTGTTAGGGATGGAAATCGTGTCGATTGTGATTTACTTATGTTTTTCCCTGTTTGGAGGGGGAAAAGATTGATTTTGTGCCCGCATGATGTTATTTTTTTTCATAAACAGCATTTTGTCCCATTAAACAGGGGATTGTATGGAGACGCAATTAGCAAATATTATTTTATTCCATAGGAAACGTAGCGGCTTAACGCAGCTTGAACTCGCAGAAATGTCTGGAGTTGGCAAGAATATGGTCTATGAACTGGAAAACGGCAAACAAAGTGTACAGTTGGATAATCTCTTGAGAATCCTGCGGGTGCTTAATATTGAACTGACTTTCAAAAGTCCACTCCGTGAAAGTTTTTTGAAGGAGTATCCAGATGCAGATTGCTGATGTTTTTTTTCAGGATATGCTAGCTGGACAGCTTACACCTTCGCAATCTGGAGGTGGGTTTCGTTTTTCCTATTCACCTGATTATATAGGCCCTCCAATATCACAGACCATGCCCGTTCGAAATGGTTCTTTTGAGTTTGATAGCTTTCCCCCTTTTTTTGATGGCTTGCTGCCGGAAGGGTTTCAACTCGAGGCTTTGTTGCGGCAGAGAAAACTTGACCGGAATGATTGTTTTGGCCAATTGTTGTTAGTGGGGGGCAGATACCGTTGGCGCAGTATCAGTGCGGGAACATCCAGTGAAAAATAATTATCTATGAATCGTTGTCCAATTACCTACCAGACCTGTGATGGGCGATATTCTGCAAAAGGGTTGAGACTTCTCTCGAGAAGTCTGACAGAGTTAAAAGAATTACCCTTTTCTGCCCAGGAGTTACGCCGTGAAGCTGCAGCACGTTCAGATAAAATATCCATCCAGGGTGTGCAGCCCAAGTTGTCTGCACGACTGAATGTAAAAGAAC
>JAOZQU010000121.1 GCA_029932055.1 Desulfocapsa sp. | reverse complement strand
CAGGCTGGAGAACTATAGTAGTTCCTATGTGAGCCAGCCTGACCGTGCAGAAATGGGGTGCTCCTGAATAGTTACCGTGATTTTAACATATAATACAGCACAGGAACTGCCATACGACTGACCAAAAGGGATGCAATCTCACCAAACATAAGTGAAATTGCAAGCCCCTGAAAGATTGGATCGGCAAGTATCACTGAAGCACCCACCACCACGGCAAGGGCTGTGAGAAGCATGGGACGAAAGCGCACTGCGCCGGCTTCCACCACTGCCTCTTTCAAAGGCAGACCATGACTGATACGAAGCTCGATAAAATCCACAAGAATGATGGAGTTTCGCACCACAATCCCTGCTCCTGCCATGAAACCGATCATGGAAGTGGCTGTAAAAAATGCACCAAATCCCCAATGGGCAGGCAGGATACCAATGAGTGAAAAGGGTATGGCGGCCATGACCACAAGCGGGGTGAAGTAATCCTTAAACCAGCCCACCATGAGCATATAGATAAGGATCATCACCACACAGAAGGCCAGACCAAGATCGCGAAAAACTTCCAGCGTAATGTGCCATTCGCCATCCCATTTCATTGCCGGTTCTGCGTCTGTGAATGGCTGGTTCAAATTATAGAGCTTAACCTTGTCACCACTGCCGCCAAAATCTGCGGGGTTCAGCTCCGCCAGTCGTTTGTTCATATCAAAAATTGCGTAGATCGGGCTTTCTACCGTTCCAGCCACATCACCGGTGACATACACCACGGGTTTTAAATTCTTGCGATAAATGGGCTGTTCCACCGGCACCTTTTCCACCCTTACCAGTTCACGGAGCGGTACAAGTGGTGCTTCCGGATTTCCGGGGGAACGGAGTCCGATATTGAGTAGCGCTTCGGTGGAAGCACGCATGGAACTCGACATCTCAAGAACAATATCAATCGATTCCTTATCACGGGGCTGGTGAAACAGATCGATGAACACGCCCTTCATTGCCGTCTGCACAGTCCGGGTAATCTCTCCTTCGGAGATATGGTTCAAGGCAGCCTTCTCTTTATCCACGGTGATCAGCAGACGGTTGCGCTCTGTTTCACGATACCAGTCCACATCTACCACCCCTTCTGTGGATTCAAAGATATCTTTTACTGTACCGGCAAATTTTACCCGATCCTCCTCGCTTGGCCCGTAGACCTCAGCCACAAGAGTTTGGAGAACAGGGGGGCCGGGTGGTACTTCAGCAACAGCAACAGCAGCACCATATTTTTTTGCAATTTCTGCAATGGCCGGACGAACGCGCCCAGCGATATCGTGGCTCTGCAGAGATCGTTCATGTTTGGGAAGAAGATTGACCTGGATGTCGGCAACTGTCGGCCCCTGGCGCATGAAATAATGCCTGACCAGTCCATTGAAATTATAAGGTGAAGCAGCACCAGCATAAACCTGATAATTCACCACTGCAGGATCTGCTTTGATTACCTCGGCCATTTCGAGTGCCACCCTGTTTGTCTGCTCAAGGGTGGAGCCTTCCGGCATATCAAGAATAACCTGAAATTCACTTTTATTGTCAAAGGGCAGCATCTTCACCTTAACCAGGCCAAAATACACCATGGAGCACATCCCCAGGAGCAGGCTGATGATGGTCACAAAAAAGACAAAACGTGTAAAACTGCTGCTCAGAAGTGGCTCCATGACCCGGTGATACAAACGGGTGAAAAAATCATCCGGAGCATGATCCTCATCAAAACCGTCAGGGTTTCCCTGTGCTGCAGTATCCTTCTTTTTCAACATCTTCACCGAGGCCCAGGGAGTCACGGTGAATGCAATAATCACTGAAAAAACCATGGCCGCTGAAGCACCGATTGGAATGGGACGCATGTATGGCCCCATAAGTCCACCAACAAAGGCCATTGGCAAGATAGCACCAATGACAGCCAGGGTTGCAAGAATTGTTGGGTTTCCAACCTCGCTCACCGCCTCCACAGCAATGGTCAGCATTGATTTATCCCTGCTTCCCGGCAAACGCATGTGACGGACAATATTTTCCACAACCACAATGGCGTCATCCACCAGAATACCAATGGAAAAAATAAGAGCAAAAAGGGTGATGCGGTTGAGGGTATATCCGTAGAGATAAAAAACCATCAAGGTCAGGGCAAGGGTGGAGGGAATGGCCAGCATGACCACCGTGGACTCACGCCATCCAAGGAAAAAGAGAATGAGGAGAGCCACACCAAAGATTGCGATCCCCATGTGCAGGAGCAATTCATTGGATTTTTCCGCTGCAGTCTCTCCGTAATTACGGGTAACAGTGACAGAAAGATCCGCTGGAATCAAACTTCCTTTCAGCTCTTCCACCTTTTCCAATACCTCACGAACCACGCTCACCGCATTGGATCCCGATCGCTTGGCAATGGACAGGGTAACAGCTGCCTCTTCACCACGGCCACGGGCTGTGCCAAACAGGACATAATTATTCGGTTCCTCGGGCCCATCAAGGATGGTGGCAACTTCATCGAGGTACACCGGGCTGCCGCCAAACACTCCAACCACAACACGACCAATCTCTTCCCTGCTGTTTAGAAACGTTCCGGTTTGAAGAAGTATTTCCTTATTCATAACCTCAACCTTTCCGCAAAAATTCTGCCGATTAGCCTGCTGCAGGGCTGGAGCCAGTTGGGAAACGGTAAGATTTCTGGACGCCAGCAGCAGGGGATCAAACTGAATACGAACCTGTCTTCTGGTTCCTCCGATTAAGGTGGTCTCAGCCACATTGTTGATACTTTTTACAGCATCATCCACTTCCGCTGCGAGCCGGCGCAGGGTGAAATGGTCATATCTTTTGGAATGAAAGGTGAGTGCCAGAATGGGAACATCATCAATGATGTGCGGCTTAACAAGAGGTGGAGAAACAGTCTGGGGCATACGGTCAAAATTGGTAGCCAGTTTCTGGTTCAGCCTGACAATAGAAGTCTCCAGGTTCTCTCCCACGTAAAAGCGAACAACGAGAAGACTCCTTCCAGACATGGAAGTGGAGTAGATATACTCAACTCCGGGAAGCTCATAGAGCAACTTTTCCATGGGAATGGAGATCTGCTCCTCAACCTCTTTAGGGGTGGCACCGGGCATGGAGACCATGACATCAATCATAGGTACCTTGATCTGCGGCTCCTCCTCACGCGGCAACATGACAATTGCCATGATCCCCAGGAGCATTGAGGCAAGGATTCCAACTGCAGTGAGCTTAGAATCAACAAAGGCTGATGCCATCTTTCCGGCAAAACCCGGATGTTCGAATCCCTGCTTATTCATGGGTGCTGATATCTAAAGGCTGTCCGTCCTGCAGCGTATCATTGCTGCTGACAACGACTTGTTCCCCAGGCTCCAGCCCGGAAAGAATCTCGACATTACCATCATATGCTGCTCCTGTTCTAACCAAGCGCATACGAGCTATTTTCTTATTCATGTCAACCACAAAAACCAGATCCATCTGCCCTCTGGAAAAAACTGCAGACTCGGTAAGCATCATGGTTGTGTCATCGGTTCCTTTGAGACTTATACGGGCAAACTGTCCCACCCGAAGGTCAGGACTGGAAGCAATATCAATCTTCACCGGAGCAGTGCGGGACATGGGATCTGCAGCAGGCGCTACTTCCGCCACTTCTCCAGTCAAGGTTAGACCTGCAGCCGGAATCTCAACGGAAAGACTGTCACCTTCTGTAACTTTAAGAAGCAAAGCCTCAGGAACCCGGGCCAGAACCTGTAACGCATCACCATTTTCAATCTGCAGCAAAATCATCCCGGGAGATGCCAGATCTCCAGTATTTGCAATCTTTTTAGTGATTGTTCCGGAAAATGGTGCTGTAACCGTGGCATAATCCAACATAGTTTGAGCCTCTTTAAAAGCAGCCTCGGCAATACGGGTTGCGTCACGCAGAGACTTGACAGTCTCCTGAGTGGAAGCGCCCTGTTTTTGCAATTTATTTTCACGCGATAGATTTCGGCGGGCTTGAGACAACTGGGCTTCAGCCTGTAAAACTTTTGCAGAAATTTCACCGGCACTGATCTTGACCAGCAAATCTCCCTTTTGCACTTTTGATCCCAGGACAACAGGGAGTTCAATGATCTGGCCGGATATCCTCGCAGCAATGGAAGCTCGTTCTACTGCTTCAAGAGTTCCCACCACTTCAATACGGGAACGGGCAACCTCTTCTCTTACTTCATCAACAATTACTGCAATTGTCGGCAACTGCGGAGCCTTATTCTTTGGGTGCTCTTCATGCCCCTTACATCCGGGAAGGAATGCAACTCCAACAAGGAGCAGGAGTCCCAGTGTTATTTTGTTCCAGTTCATCACTTACTTTCTCCTTGTTGTGTCATTCCTTCGAATTGTGGTAAGCCTACTGCTCTCCTGAAATCCGCCGTTGCTACTTTGATATTTGCCTTTGCCACACTTTGTCTGACAAGCGCATCCGTGAGACGCATCTCCACATCAATGAGATCAGACGAAAGAATCACCCCTTCCTTAAATCGTATCCGACTCAGACGCGCACTTTCCTCAGCCTGTTCCACCATTTTTTCTGTTACCTGTAAACGCTGTACAGCCTGATGATAGCTGAGTTTTGCCTGTTTAACCTCCAGATCAATTCCCAGTTCCGCTTTTTTACGCTGAGCACGAATGGTTGAAAGCTCTGCCATGGCTTTGGCCACATCAGCAGATGTGCGGTTACCGTCAAAAAGACGGTAATTGACTTTCACTCCTGCCATCCAGGAATCCCCTGTACCATCAATAACAAAACCCTCATCATATTGATATGAGGCAAACCCGTCCACGGTGGGCAGTTTGCCACCTCTTGCTACCTGCAGATTTGCTGCTGCTGCCTCTTCTGCATGAGCAAAACTTTGGAGTTCCGGGCGCAATTCATAGGATTGATCTCCTGGGATTTCCTGTTTGCTATCCTGTGACGAATCAATGACAACAGAACCATCTTTAAGACCCAAAAGATTCAAAAATATTTTCTGCGAGAGTTGCAGGCGATGCTCGGCAAGAATCAGGTTCTCACTGGCACGGGATTCCTGAACTTCCAGGTTGAGAAGGTCAGCCTTCAACAAATCGCCGGCATTAAAACGAGCCTCTGCCACTGCGAGGGAGGCCCTGATAGCATCAAGTGATGCATTCCTGGCCTCCAGCATCTCAGCCGCCTGCACCATGGATTGAAAACTTCGAACCACCTCAAAGGCAAGACGGGAATGAACTCTTTCGCGTTCCGTACGTGAACGCGAAAGAGTTGCCTCGGCTGCGTCTACACCAGCCTGATCGCGCCCCCCGTTATAGAAGCGGTACTCCACCCCGGCACGCAGATTTAAATCGTCAGTACGACCAGGATCATTAAAATCCATGGACGGGCTAAAAGTCCCCTGGTTAAGGATATTCCCAAATGAATACATGGGATTGTTAGTCTGACCGTATTGAGCTGACACATCAACATGCGGATAAAATCCGACTCTGGCCTGATTCACCGCAGCGGTAGCCACCTCAATGCGCTGCAAAGCAACACGGCTATCCGGGCTGTTGGCAAGAGAAAATGCAACACTGTTCCTGGTAGTCCAGACTTCAGGGAGATCGGGAGTATTCCCGGAAGCTACAGCCAACACAGGATTCACAAGGATAAAAAGCCAAAAAGCAACACTGCCTGACTTAATCATATTACCCACTCTATTATAATTTTAAGACAAAAAACTGCTTCAAGATTCCTTAAAAACAATCTATTTAATAAAAACATTAAACTCACAATACATCAAGTTGCTACACAAGATGCAAACAGAATTTTTTCACGGAAAAATGCTATATGATACTGTATAAACGATAAAAAAAGAAGAAAACAAAAAAACAACAATAAAATTGATACTCTCCTGCATTGAGATGAACGGTAATCAAAAACAAAAAATATACATTCTGCTGTAGCTGAGAATCCCTGCAACCAAGGGGAAAGTGAAAATTTCTTGACGTCTCTTCTTTTGCGACTACAATGTAACCTTATGGAGACACGTACTATTTTTAAAATCCACTATCCCGCATTTTCAAAAAAAATGAGGTTTCAAAATGAATCCAATGCTCAAATCAGTTTGTATTACCACTGCTCTTCTCTCTTCTCTTGTTCTGCTCAGCTCAGGCTGCAGCAAAAAAACTGTTATTCCTCCTGAAGGATCACCGGCTGAAGGATCTGAAATGAATGGTGGAACAAATATTAACTATCCGTCTGCTGACGGTTCTTATTCTGAAAGTGGACTGGCCGCAGAAGAATCCATGGATTCCACCGGTGGTCAGGGAATTGGAAACCTCTCTGTCAACAGTGATGCAGACCAAGACCAGCAGTCCGAAGAATATCGACGAACCTATGGCCGTTCTTCCACGGTATTCAGCCCCATTTATTTTGACTTTGACCAGGCTGGTATCAACGCTGAAATGGCTCCCATCCTTTCCGCTAATGCTGACTACATGAAAGAAAACCACGCTACGGCAATCGTCATTGAGGGTAATTGTGATGAAAGAGGAACCAACGAATACAACCTGGCCCTTGGCGAACGACGTGCCATTAACGCCAAGGAATATATGGTGAACCTCGGTGTTGATCCTGCACGGATTCGTACAGTCAGTTACGGTGAAGAACGTCCGCTTTTTGTTGACCAGAATGAACTGGACTGGTCTCAAAATAGAAGGGCTGATTTTATCGTTGAATAGTCTGTCAGCTATACATTCAAACAACAATCAAGGGGCTTGGAAGAAATCTTCCAAGCCCTTTTTTTATGCTACAATCAATAAAAACCATCTACTTACCGAACTTACCCCTTCCACTCCTAGATAGGTTGAAGCAGTTACGTAACGATACTCCCTTGTTTTTCCACACTCACAACAACAAATCTCCCTTGACTTTCTACTCTACCAACGTTAGCATTGTATAATGCAACGAATATCAGAACATCAAATACTCTCATGGAAAGATTCCCCACGTCGAAAACCCCTCATTATCCGTGGTGCACGTCAAGTTGGTAAAACATGGCTCGTTGACAATATTCTGGCATCACAGTTCAGTAACTTTGTGAAAATAGATTTCGAGCAACGTAAAGATCTTCATACTTATTTTACAGACAATCTTGATCCCGTACAGATAGTAAAAAATCTAGAACTCTCCTTTGGCCGTATTCTTCCGGACAAAACACTCCTTTTTTTTGATGAGATACAGGCTTGCCCCAGAGCAATTACGGCCTTGCGTTATTTTTATGAACAACTCCCCGAACTGCATGTCGTGGCAGCAGGTTCCTTACTTGAATTCGCCTTTGGAGAAATATCTATTCCGGTTGGCCGGGTACAATATCTCTATCTTTCCCCTATGACATTCTATGAATACCTTATCGCTCAGGACAAAGAAATCATGGCTGAATACAGCCTGGCCGATCCGGCTGGAACAGACAAACAAATCCAGACAACAATCCTCACGGAATTGCGAAACTATTTTTTCGTTGGTGGAATGCCCGAATGTGTCAAAACATATCGTGACACGGGATCCCTTACTGAAACATTTCAAACACAATCTGAAATCCTGGACACATATCGGGATGACTTTTCAAAGTATACTCCTAAAATAGATCCACTCTGTCTTGATAGCGTGTTCCTTCATGTGGCCAGGGGTGTTGGCGAACAACTCAAATATACGCGCCTGAATGCTGGTCACTCCGGCCAGACTAATCGTAAAGCCTTTGAGCTGCTTGCCAAAGCAAAATTAATTTACAAGATCCCATCCTGTGACCCATCCGGTTTGCCTTTGGGGGCAACAGCCAATCCTAAAAAATTCAAAGCCTCGATCCTGGATATAGGACTACTTCAACGCCTTTGTCAAATACCCGTCGAAATGGAATTACAGGAAGAAAGCCTGTTGGGAATGTATCGGGGTAAACTGGCTGAGCAGTTCGTAGCGCAGGAGCTTATTGCCTGGCAGGGCTTAGATCTTTTCTACTGGGCCCGAAGTGCACGCAGCAGTAACGCCGAAGTAGATTATCTGATCGTGAAAAATGGCCGGATATATCCTGTTGAAGTAAAATCCGGCCGTGGCGGAAGCCTTCGCAGCCTGCATCTTATGCTCAAACAATACCCTAATTGTCCGCAGGGTCTTGTTCTGTACAGTGGAACGTACAAAACGCTGGTCGAACAAAATCTGATATTCCTTCCTCTTTATGCAGTTGCAACACTTGTTGATTCTTAACCATTTTTTTCGCAATTACCCAAAAATATCACTACTCCTGTTCATTTCTGATTGTAACTTCTCGGGGTGGTCGTCGCTCAATTTTGGATTTCATATATTCAGGAATTATCTTAACTAGCCATTCACCTTCCAACGTTAACCTTGCCACTAGATTCATTCACAATCGTGTGATATTATGTGGTAGATATTAGGGTATAAAATTAATAGTCTTTTTCCTGAAAACACAATCAATATCAACTTATCAGAGAAATTACACTTGATAATCAATTGTTATGAAAAACAAGATACTCTCAAAATCTATTATATATCTGGCTGCTTCTCTCTTTTTGATAGGTTGTGGTGGGGTAAAAAAGGAAGAACATGAATCATGCATTCCTGAAGTCACTATACAATCTACTAATGATATTATTTTTTATTTCATAGAAGCATCAGATTACAAATATTATGCTTCGCTAAAAAATCCCTCTATAACAAATAACTACCTATGTTTCCATGATAAGATAGGGCATTCTCTTGACCAATGTAATGACTATGCCGAACAAGGGTATGTAAAAACATACGTACTACCTGCTGGTACAAAAATTGTTTTAGATGGGTTTGTGGCAAAAACAGTAAAATGGGGTTTTGAGGCAATAGATACATGTCCATCGCCAACTACATGGTTTCGAGGAAAAGTTAATGGAAAAACTATTTGGGTTACGTCACACCAAATCGAGTGGATGTTTGAATCTGAGTCAAACTTCAAAGTAATTAACCAGAAGACCTATGAGCTTTTGAATCTCGGAAAACGTATGCCGCCACCTATTGAAAGTGAATCTGATGGGTCAGCAAATATGGAATCATTTAAGCGTCACTATGAAATACAAGAAAAAGAAATATCAAATTGGAACTGTAATATATAAACTCATCAAACCGCTGCAAGGGACCAGCGGGCAGCGCGGTTTTCCGAAGTTCAGTCTTGCTACCAAATTCGCAAGTAAACCAAAGTTCAGTGTTTCAAACGCTGCTTGCCCTAAGCTCAAACGTTATGTTTACACAGGAATAGTTTGAAAATAAAGAACTGATAATAATATGCGCCTTGAATTAAATATATTTCTATTTGTCGTATTTTTTGTAGGAGCTTTACTTTTTGGTTATCTATACAAGACGCGAAAGGGTGGGCAAGTTTATCCAAAAATATTTTTCATTTTACTGTGCTCCTTGTTATTTCCGGCATTTACCCCAGCCCATGGTGAAATTATTGTAGCCTTACCTAATGGAGCGCTATTTAGCAAAATTTCAAGTTTGACTTGGGGGGGGTTGTCTTCATACTAATATATTCCAGCCTTATGTTTATGTTGCTAAGAACTAACGCTAAAAAAAACATAACAATAATTCAATCAGAATTCAATCAGGGACAGACCACGTTTGTTTGCCCAAAATGTAATTAAACAATCGTGGTCTGTCCCTGCTGGATTCCGGAGGAGCCTGCCAGAAGGTATACTTCGTTCACTTTCTGACCTTGTGAGGTCTATGAACTGTTATTACAGCAACCTGATTGAAGGTCACGATACCCACCCGGTGGATATCGAGCGGGCCTTGCAAAAAGACTACAGTTCGAACACGCATGAAAGGAATCTCCAGCTTGAAGCCAGCGCGCACATCAATGTCCAGGCCTGGATTGACGAAGGCGGCCTGACTGGAAAAGCCGTCACGGCAGAAGGAATCAGAGAAATCCACCAGCGTTTTGGAAAACTTCTACCCGAGGACTTATTGTGGGTCGAAGATCCCGACACCGGTGAACGAATTCATGTCATACCTGGCGTGTTCAGAGAACGTGATGTCAGGGTTGGACGCCATACCCCGGTCAGCCCCGGTGTCTTGCCTCGTTTTCTCAAGAGATTTGAACAAGTATACGCCGGATTAGGCAGGGCCCAGGCAATTGGTATGATGGCTGCCGCGCATCACCGACTACTCTGGATTCATCCTTTTGCCGATAGAAATGGGCGAGTGACACGGTTGATGTCTCATGCACTTCTTCTTGAGACTCTTGATACCGGGGGCATCTGGTCTGTTGCCAGAGGACTGGCCCGTAATGTTGGAAGGTATAAAACCCTGTTGGCAAACTGTGACCTGTCCAGGAGAAATTCTTTGGACGGTAGGGGCAATCTTAGCGAAGAAGCCCTGGTGGAGTTCACTGTATTTTTCCTCCAGACTTGCCTGGATCAGATTAATTTCATGGAAAGCCTGGTTCAGCCGGATCGGCTGCACCATCGTCTTTTCAACTGGGCTGTTGAAGAGGTAGCCATGGGAACTTTGCTTCCCAGATCCGAATTCGTGCTTGAGGCTCTCTTATACCGAGGTGTCCTGCCTCGTGGTGAAATTAAAAATCTAATCGGTGTTGGGGAACGCCAAGCCCGCCGGGTAGTTTCGACCTTGATCGATCAGAAAATTCTTACGTCTACAAGTCAGCGTGCGCCGCTTTCTCTTACATTCCCGGCACGGCTTGCTCCGCGTTGGATGCCGGGTCTCTTCCCAGAAAAATAAGTAAAAAAAAGCCGCAAGGGTTAAAAAATTACTCCCGTTATCAAAATCCGTGTGGGCTATACGTCACACATGTTCCAGAATTTTAAACCTATCAATTATGTCGCAGCTTCAATGGCGTCCAGCATAGCCTGTGTCACCCCATCAATGCTCAGCACATCGGTGTTAATAACCTGAGCATCCTCTGCCTTGCACAGAGGTGCAATGGAACGGGTCTTATCATCATGGTCACGCTTGATGATCATGGCCAAAAGATCTTCCTCATTCACCTGTTTTCCCTGGCCGCGAAGCTGCTCGGCCCGCCTTCGCATCCGCACCTCAG